>JAZDIZ010000001.1:0-3188 GCA_043804515.1 Pseudomonadota bacterium
CCACGCACACAAAGGAATCGCCCGCCATCACCATGCCGCCCAGCCCCATGACCTCCACGGCGGCGGACGGACCGGCTTCGCGCACGCGCTTTCCGCGGTCGTCCACCATGGCGCGTATTTTGCCCCACTGAGTCCCCGCGACGATCACGTCCCCTTCCTTGAGCGTGCCCGACTGAACGAGCACCGTCATGACCGGGCCACGCCGTTTATCCAACTCGGCCTCGACCACGGCGCCGCGCGCCAGCCTGTTCGGGTTGGCCTTCAGCTCCAACACCTCCGTCTGCAGGGCGATCGTCTCGAGAAGCTGGGGCACTCCCATCCCCGTCTTGGCGGAAACCGGAACGTACAGCGTGTCGCCGCCCCACTCCTCCGGAACCATGTTGAATTCGGTGAGGGCCTTCTTGATCTTCTCCGGATCGGCCCCCGGCTTGTCCATCTTGTTCACGGCCACGATGATCGGGACGTTTGCGGATCTCGCGTGGTTCACGGCTTCCTTGGTTTGCGGCATCACCCCGTCGTCAGCCGCCACAACCAGGACCACGACATCGGTGATTTTCGCGCCGCGGGCCCGCATGGCCGTGAAAGCCTCATGGCCGGGCGTGTCGATGAACGTCACCATCCGGCCGTTCGGGGTTTTCACGCTGTAGGCCCCGATGTGCTGTGTGATGCCCCCCGCCTCTTTGGCGGCCACATCCGTCTGCCGGATGGCATCCAGAAGCGACGTCTTGCCGTGGTCCACGTGGCCCATCACGGTAACGACCGGTGCCCGAGGCAGAAGCTCTTCTTCGACGCCGGCGCCTGCGTCCGATTTCGACACCTCCGCCAGCAAATCCTCGGGGCCGACCGTCACGCGATCGATCTCGTAGCCGAATTCGTTCGCCACCAGCGTGGCGGTATCCAGATCGATCGACTGGTTGATGGTCACCATCATTCCCGAGTTGATCAGCCTCTGGATTACCTCCCCGGCTTTCACGCTCAGCTTATGGGCCAGATCGGCCACAGGAATGTTGTCCTGCGAAATCTTGATCACTCGCTTCGCGGCTTTCGGCGTCGTGATTTCCGTCTTCTTCGACTTCTTTCCCGGCGTGATCCGCTTCTTTCGGCCCGGCTTCAGCTTGTGAAAGTCACGGATCTCGATGATCTCCTTGCGCCCCAATCCGGCGGCACGGGGCTGTGCCAGGATCGATTCCAATCCGGGGACGGCCGGGGGCTTCACTTTTTTCACCTCCGGCATGGGGGGAGGTTCCGGCGGCGCGGCCAGGACTTTGATGCGCTTGTACCGCGGCAGATATCCTCCCGTTTCCGGTTCCGCGGATTTCGGGGGTTCGATTTCCGCTTCAGGCGCGGGTTCCGGTTCGGCCTTCGCTTCCGGCGGTGAAGGTGCGGCCTTCTCCGGTGGGGGCGGGACGATCGCCGCGGGCTCCGGGACCGAAGACTCCGGAGCGGCTTCCTGGACGGGTGGAGGGGGCGCCTCCTCGATCGGAGGCGGTGGAGACTCGGCGGGCGCCGCGCCAGCGCGGCGGCGAATCACGGTTCGCGTCACCCTCTTCTCCATGACCGGCCCCGTGGGAGCCGCTTGAGGCGGTGTTTCGCCGATCTTTTGCTTCTGTTCTTCCACTCCGCCTTACCTCATACGTTCTTCAGTCATCCTCGTCCATGGCACGGCCGGAATGTTCTCCGACCTTGAATTTCTTGGCGCGATCCACGAGGGTCGTCGCAGTTCCCGACCCCAATCCCGTCTTTTGCGCCATTTCGGTCGGATCGGCTCCGGCGAGAAGATCCACCGACGTGTAGCCGGCGTTGCGAAGCCGTTCAATCGTGCGGGCCCCGATCCCCTTGATTTTGAGCATGTCCTTTTCCGACTCCGATACGACGACTTGCTCCACGGACGACGGTTTAGGCGCCGGCGACACGGGTGCAAAGAGGGCTTCGGGCACGGTCCGTTCCTCGACGGCAGGAGGCGGAGGAGGAGCAGCCTTGTCTTCCTCGATCCGCTTTTGGGCGGCCGCTTTAAGGGCCTCGATTTTCTCCGGCTCCAGGCCCGTGATCTGGGCGATCTGGTCGGTGGCGTTGGATACCAATGCCTCCGGCGTCGTGATCCCCTGGTTGTACAGGAGGTCGGACAGGTTATCCCCCATCCCTTCGATCCGCATGAGCCGTTCGCGCCCTTCTTCGCCCAGTTTCTTGATCTTGGATTCGCTGTGGATGTCGATCTTGTACCCGGTCAGTTTGCCCGCCAGGCGCACGTTCTGGCCTTTCTTGCCGATGGCGAGCGAGAGCTGATCGTCCGCCACGATGAGTTCGAGCGCCTTGTTTTTCTCGTCCAGAATGACTCGTGAAACCTCGGCCGGCTGGATGGCGTTGCAGACGTACCGCGCGATGTCCGGGTGCCACGCCACAATATCGATTTTCTCGCCCCGGAGTTCCTGCACGACCGCTTGCACCCGCGCGCCTTTCATTCCGACGCACGCTCCCACGGGATCCACGTCCGAGTCCTTGGAAGCCACGGCGATTTTGGACCGGCCACCCGGCTCCCGCGCCGCGGATTCGATCCTGACGATTCCCTCGTACATCTCGGGCACTTCGTTTTCGAAGAGCTTCACCAAGAGGCCAACATGAGCGCGGGAGACGATGATCTCGCACCCCCGTGGCGTCTTTAGCACGTCCGCGACGTAGGTCTGGATACGATCACCGGCGCGATAGTGCTCCCGCTGTACCTGTTCCGAAATCGGTAGAATCGCCTCGGTCCGCCCCAGGTCGATCATGAGATTCCCCTTCTCGAAACGGCGGACGATTCCGGCGATCAGGGTCCCTTTTCGGTCCTTGTACTCGTTGAAGATGATGTCGCCTTCCGCCTCCCGGAGCCTTTGGATGATGACCTGCTTGGCCGTTTGTGCCGCGATCCGCCCCAGTTCCCGGCTGTCCATCTTGAGGCCGATCACGTCGCCCAGCTGGCATTCGGGATCATGTTTGCGGGCCTTCTCGAACGAGATCTCGCGCAACGGATCCTTGGCTTCTTCCACTACGTTCAGAAATTCGAACAGCTCGATCTCTTCATCGGTCTCGTTGAAGTGGGCTTCGATCTCCTTGTCCGGTCCGAATTTTCTCTTCGCCGCGGTGAGAAACGCCAGCTTTACGGCGTCGATGATGATTTCCTTGTTAATCCCTTTGTCGCGGCTTAACTGCTC
>JAZDIZ010000002.1:0-22513 GCA_043804515.1 Pseudomonadota bacterium
TGCTAAAGGCCCGCGTCGAAGACGCTGATAAACCCGTCCATTCCTCCGTTGAAGGTTGTGTCCATCGCTCCCACGGTCACCGGAATGCCCGCGCGATCCGTGCGTCCGACCATAACGATCTTTCCGTCCGGAAGCATTGCGGCCGCATCCAGCCAGCCGTAGCGCGAGATGTCGCCGATCGCTCCGAAGTACGTGGAATAGAGAAGTGGTCCGGTTCCGTCCGGTTTCAAGGCCGTCAGAAAACCATCTATCGTATCGCCATAGGCTCCCACGATCCCGTTATAGGTTATGTCGAACGCGCCCGCGGTGACGGGGAAGCTGTCGGAATTTGTGTTGCCCACCAGAATCAACTGGCCCGCAGGCCCGAGAAGAATCTCCACGGCGTCATCGCCGAATCTCCCGCCGACGCGCGTGGAAACGAGCACTTGTGAAGCATCCGGTGAGAACTTGGTGACGAACGCATCGTGGTACGCATTCGTCTGGAGGGGCATGAAGACTCCGGGCGTGGTCGGAAAGTCGAGGGAGGTCGTGTACCCCGCCACGTAGATGTTGTCCTGCGCGTCGAGCCGGACGGCATCGATCCCATCGGGCGTTGAACCCCCGAGGAAAATTGAAAACACGAACGCCGTTCCCGTCGAGTTCAGTTTCAGGAGGAAACCGTCTTGGCCCCGAGTCGGAAAGTCGTGGCTGTTCGTACGCCCGGCTACAACCGCGCGACCTTGGCTGTCGAGGGCCAAGCCGGCCAGACCGCCGATGACCGTATATATATATGTGGAATACACAAGCCCACTCCCATCGGCCGTGAACTTTGCGACAAACGAGTCGGTACTCAGGGCCGCCGAGAGACCGGCGATCGTGGCGCATCCCGAGGAGTCCACCGCGATGAAATTTCCCCATTCCTGCAGGCCGCCCGTTCCGCGGCCAAAATAGGTGATGTAGTGAAGGGTGGCGCCATCAGGAGACAACTTCGCCACGAAGGCGTCCTCGTTGCCCGTCAGGGTACGCTGAAAGCCGGGTACGGATGCCGGGACCAGGTCGGTCGAGGTCGTCTCACCCGTTACATACACGTTGCCGCTCGCGCCCACGGCCACTCCTCGCCCACTCTCGCCGTTGGTGCCGCCGATAAGTCGGGACCAGATCAGGGAGCCGCTGGAACTCAGTTTCATCACAAAGGCATCCGAGAGGCCCAGTAGTGATTGTCCGACGGTTTTTGGAAACGCGGCCCATTGGGTGCCTCCCACGACATAGATGTTTCCGGCCGAATCCGCCGTCACGCCGCGAATATCATCGAATCCGGCCCCGCCGATGTACGTGGACCAGACCAAACCGTTGCCGGAGTTCACGGGGGGCACCTGGGTCGCCGTAGGCGTCGGCGTGGGCGTCCGCCGGATCTTGCCCCCCCCGCCTTTCGCTTCGAGGATGTCCGAGCCAACTATCCCCGCGGACCCATTCTCCTGAAGATCGATCGTTCCTCCGCAGCCAATCAACAAGAGAATAAAGAGTGCACCACCGATTTTCATGCGGGACCTCCATTGGGGGTTGAGGCGGGGAGAGAGCATTCCGGCCCTTCAGTCGCAAGGGACGTGCCACTGGACTGGATTGCTAAGGCCTTGAAATTCCCTTGTTTTTAAAAAGGGCTCGAGTTCTGGCAATGAAATGTTTGCGGCCTGCTATGCACACTTTTCACAACGTGCGTGGCGCAGGTCCGGCAGCAATGCGCGGCACCGACGTGGGCCAACCACGCAACCTGGCACGAAGGCTACGAGATCAGTCTGCGCAAACGGAAGCTGGGGGAAGAGATCTTCGGCTGGCTCAAAACGATCGGGTTGATCCGGCGGCCCCATTTTCGAGGGCGTCGTAAGATTCGTTTTGTCTTTACGTTTGCCTTGGCGGTTTACAACCTGCTGAGAATCTCAAACCTGTGTCCGGAACCGACATGAGGCCCAACAACGTCTGGCCCAGATCGGCGGAAAAAGATTTTGGGGTAACGCGGAGGGGGTGGACCGGCCGAGGACGGGACCCGCAGGACGGTGGGGCCCCGAAATCCCTTCCAACGTCTTCTAACCAGCGTTTTTCAGCAACCTGTTAATCTTTAATCTTGGCAAGCCGGCTCCACTGGCCCGAAACAGGTGTCCGGTGATATACGGACTTGTGGCTTCCAACACACCGCTACCGAGAATCGTGTCCGTGGGAACGGCGGTTCCGCCTTTGGTCATCACGCCGAGGGAGGCACCCCGTAAATGAGGGTCTATCTCGATCTTTTGAAGGACGTTCTGGAGCACGGAGAGAAACGCTCCGACCGGACGGGCACGGGCACATTGAGCGTCTTCGGAAGGCAGATCCGCTTGGACCTGGCGTCCGGCTTTCCGCTTCTCACCACCAAGAAATTACACCTCCGTTCCATCCTTTATGAGCTTCTCTGGTTCCTGCGCGGTGACACGAATGTGCGTTTCCTTCACGACCACGACGTCACGATTTGGGACGAATGGGCCGGTCCGGACGGGGAACTGGGCCCGATTTACGGTTTCCAATGGCGTTCCTGGGGGAAGAACCAGGGGAAGGCGATCGACCAGATCACCCGGGCCGTTGAGCAGATCCGCACGACCCCCGACTCCCGCCGGATTCTCGTCAGCGCGTGGAATGTCTCCGATCTCGGGCGGATGGCGCTGCAGCCGTGCCACGTGCTGTTCCAGTTCTACGCCCACGGGGACGGACGGCTTTCCTGCCAGCTCTACCAACGAAGCGCGGATATCTTTCTCGGTGTACCGTTCAACATCGCCAGTTACGCGCTGCTCACGATGATGGTGGCGCAGGTCACGGGCCGCAAACCGGGGGAGTTCGTTCACACGTTCGGGGACATCCACCTGTATGCCAACCACGTCGACCAAGCCAAGCTCCAACTTCAGAGACAGCCGAAGCCCTTGCCCACGCTGAAATTGAATCCGTCCGTCCGTTCGCTGTTCAATTTCACGTACGAAGATTTCACGCTCGAAGGATACGATCCAGACCCCTCCATCAGGGCTCCGATCGCCGTATGAAGCTCTCGATCATCGCGGCGCTCACCGATGAAGGCGTGATCGGCTTCCGCAACCGCCTTCCCTGGCATCTGCCCGAGGACCTGAAACGGTTCAAAAAACTCACCATGGGGCGGCCCGTCGTGATGGGGCGCAAGACGTTCGAATCCCTTAAAGAACCTCTTCCGGGACGTTCAAACATCGTCGTAACGCGCAACCCCGCGTTCCGGCCGAAAGGGGTGCATACCGCTTCGAGCCTCGAGGAAGCGTTACGCCTCGCGCGGGCCGGGCAATCCCCGGAGATCGAAGAGGTCTTCGTGATCGGCGGCGCCGAACTGTTCCGCGAGGCCCTCCCGAAGGCCGACCGCCTCTATCTCACGTTCATTCACAAATCGTATGCGGGAGACGCCTTCTTTCCCGCGCGGGACCACGCGAAGGGCTTCCGGGAGACGGAACGAAGCGAGTGCGTGAGCCTTGCGGACCCGGGCCTGACGTTCAGCTTTGTGACGCTCGAAAGGGCGTCTATTCCCGCAATGCGCGGGACAGGTAGCGACGGGAGGACCCTTCCTCGTAGGACATCACGATAGCCATTTGGTTGCCGTCCTCATCGACGATCGCGCACTCCCAAAGGTTTTGCTTCTTCATGTACGAAATAATCCCCGCAAAAGTCTCATCCCTCTGAGCCGCGGAGAGGCCGCGCCATGACGCATTCGTTGTGCGGACCGTCAGCATGTTGCTCTGGGCCTTGGTGCTGTCGACCCTCATCGGGACTTGGAGGGCCATGGACGAAACCCACGACCGGACCCAGGAACAGGGGCCGACAATGAAGACCATCAACAGCGCGGCGATCCCAAGTCCGACGAAAACCGGCTTCCTCCGTCGAGGTTTCGCCTGCTCTTGCTCCGCCGGCGCCTGAATCTCCCTTCCGGACGGTTCAAAATACGCCGCACGACCGACTTTGCGCTCCATAGAAAGCCATCCCGCCAACCGCAGTTTCATCCCCTCGACGGCGGCCCGATCTTCCGAAGACAACCCTTCCAGCGTGATGAGTTGGTCGATGGCTTTCAGAAGTTTGCGCGTGGCCTGATGGAGGCGGTTCGTAGTGTCGTTGAGATCCTTCTGTATCTGCACGTTGCCTTCGGCCACGGCCTTCAGGACTATCTCTTCGGCCTCGTTTTCGATCTCGCCGATCCGGTTCAGATGCCGGCTCAAAAGGGGCACGAACAACGGGCCGAGCGCCCTCTTTTCCGTTTCCAGTCTCGGAATGAATCTCGCGAACACCGCGGTTTGGACTCGCAGAAGCACGCAATGCCGGATCAGGTTGAATGCAGGGTTCTCTTCCTCGAACGAGCGGCGCTCGATCTCCGAAACAGGCCCCGTCGCGGACCGGAGCGCGAGAGGATCATTCCCTCCCCTCAGAATATCTCCCAATTTGGTTGCCTCCAAATCCATCACTTCAAGCACTTGGGAAGGCTCAAGGCGGATGTGCTCGCGCAGGGAATAATCCAGAATCGCCCTCAGGTTTCCCTGGTCATCCGAAGACAACAGCACGAACTTGCACCCCACGGCGCATGTGAACCCCGCCCGGGGGTGCTTGAGCGGCACCGACCGCACCACGATCGTTTCCACGGTGAAAGATCCTTGTTCGACGTCCTCGAAGCTCAACGTGACCTGGGTCCCATCCGGCGGGGGCGCCGGCGCCGCAAACAGAATGCCGCTTTCGCTGGCGTTGATGAGTTCTCCCCTCTCTCTCCCCGCAGGCGTGACGTACGAGATGGTTCCTGAAAGCTCGAATCGGGTGGCAGGGACCGGCCCCACGATGCGGGGTTGCGGACCGGGGGATTCGAATTTGTGATGAAGAAATTCCAGGATTTTTGCCTCGGCCTCTTCCTTCATGACATAGAGGTCGCAACCATAGTCCTCCGCACGCTGGGGCAGCGTCTCGGATGGGCTCGATGAAACCAAGATCACCGAAGTCGTGTTGGCGCTGACATCCTTGATCTGGCGGCACAACTCCATGCCGCTCACCTGCGGCATGAACACGTCCAGGATCACGACACTCGGCACCACTTCCCGGACCTTGGGAAGCACCTCTTTTCCTTGGGCCACGGAGATGCAATCGGCACCGCTCTTCTCGAGACCTTCGCGAAGAGCGGGATGCTCCGTCAATAGGTTGTTAAAGACAACGACCCGTGGCTTCATCTGCGGCGTAATGCTGGCTCATGGCCCGTGCTCAGAGCACAGGCCTCCCGCGGCTACTGAAAGTCGCGGTCCAAAACGGTCTTTCGACCGTCCTGCTGCGCTTTCGCGATCGCCTCATCGCACAGCTGGCGCAGCTTCTCCGATAGGACTTCCATCACGGCGGCCGAGGTATTGAGCCCGGCTTTCCCTTTGACGTATCCCTTCAGCTTCGAAGCCACGATCAGAGTTTCCTTTTTAATTTCTTCCATTTCTGCCTCCTAAAGTCTCCGCACAACCCGAAGATATGAATCCCAACAGGCAATTCCGCCTTTGACAAGGATGTTTTTAGCTTCTTTGGGGCCGCGTGGAAAGACAATGTGAATCTAGCTGGTTACGTTCCACGCGGCTTCCAGGCGCTGGAGTGTGCCGACCCGGGAGTTGACTTCCTCCTGCCGATCCGTAAAAGGGCGCCATGCGCCGGTCCATGCTGAAATCAAAGATCCACAGAGCCACGGTAACGGACGCCAATCTGGACTACGAGGGCTCCATCACGATCGATTCCAAGCTTTGTGACGCCGCCCGGATCCTCCCGTACGAGAAAGTGGAGATCTACAACCTGGACAACGGCCGGCGTTTTTCGACCTACGTGATGTATGGCCGGCCCGGCGAGGTTTGCATCAACGGAGCCGCGGCGCGGCTCGTTTCCAAGGGAGAGAAGGTCATCATCGCGTCGTACGCCGAGTACGACGAGCAGGAATTAGGGGCCCATCGGCCGTTCCTGATCCTGGTGGACGCCCAAAATCGCATCCAGACGCCGCCGCCCGCGCAGCGCTGAAGATTCGTTGCCGCGGGGCTCCCAAACGGCTATAGAAACGCTTCCTTCTCTATCGGAATCAGGAACTTCAAACACAAGCATTCAAGGAGGCCATTCGTGGCGAAAAAAAAGGGGAACGAAAAAAGTTGTGATTTTGTCGTGAAGTCCAAGGTAAAGGAGAGACTCTCCAAATTAGGTTGTAACTCCTCGGGTGACATGGTCTGCGCATTGAACGGGCTGGTGGATTGGTATCTAGAGCAGGCGGCCAAGCGCGCCAAAGCCAATAAACGCAAGACCGTCCGCGGCCACGATTTCATGGCCTAAAGTTCCGCGCACGCCGGCATGGGTCCGGGCTGCGCCGTGAGCCGCCCATGCCGGTGAGCGTTCGCTCTTGATTGGGGGACCATGCTCGCCTCGATTCCGCTGACCGTCCTAAAACCCAAGGTGCTGATCGCGCGCCTGATCCCGGCGCCGCACGGCGACCTCGCGAAAGCTCTGGGCCACAAGGGCGGAGGTCCCGTGTCCTACGGCCTTCTGAGTTCGGACCGGGAGCATTCGCTGTTCGTGGCCCTGGACGAGGCCACGAAGGCCTCCCCCGTATCGGTGATTTACGCCCGCGCGCTCTATGCCGGATCCGTTGAAACGTCCGGCCCGTTTTCCGGTGAAGCAATCGGGATCCTGGCGGGTGCCGACGACGAGATCGTTCGCGAGGGCCTCAAATCGGCCGTCCGGACGTTGGAGGAATCCGCGTTCTGGTACGCCACGGCTTCCGCTTCCCCCATTCCGTTCTTCCCGAAAGTCATATCCAGTTTGGGCGAGTATCTGGCCCGCGAGGCGGGCCTTCCGCCCGGGGAACCCATGGCTTACCTGATGGCGCCGCCCGTGGAATCCGTCGTGGCGGTGGATGCGGCCCTCAAAGCGGCGCAGGTCCGGCTGATCAAGTATTTCGGCCCTCCGACGGAGACCAACCGGGGGGGCGCGTACTTGACCGGCCCGTTGGAAGAATGCGAAGCGGCCGCCCGCGCTTTTTCCGAGGCCGTCGTCGCCATCGCCGAAAACCCGGTGCAAGCCATGGATCGGGTCGCCTTCGCTCCGCGTACAAGCCGAAAATCGTAATCGATGACGGGGTCCGTCTTACCCAGGCTCCGCCGCCAGATTTCGGAGTGCCTGATCGATCACGCGATGTTGTCCAAGGAAGACCGAATCCTGGTCGGGCTTTCCGGCGGAAAGGATTCCTGGGCTCTGCTGGGGCTTCTGGCGGACCTCAAGGAACGGGCTCCCTTCCCTTTCTCTCTCACGGCCGTCACGATCGACGGAGGCCTCACGGGGTTGGATCCCGCGCAGTTCGAGGAAGGATGCCGGAGGTTCGGCGTCCCGTTCCATCTCGTTCGGCAGAAAATCTTCGAAACCGTATCGGAAAAGAAGGACGACGGAAGCACGTTCTGCAGCTTGTGCGCGAAACTTCGCCGGGGGGCCCTTTACTCCGCTGCGGAAAAGTTGGGCGCCACGAAGATCGCCCTGGGGCACCATCTGGACGACGCGATCGAGACGCTGCTTCTGAACTTCTTCTATGGAGGCAGGCTGGCGGCACTTCCCCCCGTGCTTCTGTCCGATTCCGGACACGTGCCGATCCTCCGTCCTCTTCTCTATTCCTCGGAAAGGGATCTGGAGCTGTACGTGAGGGAATCCGTTCTGCCCGTGATCGGTTGCGCCTGCCCCGTCTGCCCCACCCATCCCGAGCACGAGTACTCCGACCTCAAACGGAAGCGGATCAAGGAGTGGATCACGAGGCTTTCCCTGGACATCCCCCAGTTGCGGGAGCAGGCCCGCGCCGCTCTTAAACGCGTCGAAACCGACCGTTTTTTCGATCTCCAATTCACGTCGAAGGCGAACTGACGCCAGCAAAGGACGCGGAACCCGAGGCGCAGGCCCGAAGTCAGGTGACCGGCGTCCGGAATCCGGCTATCAGATCAGCAAGTTGCGTACCCGGCTTGAAATGATCCCGTGTCGGCGCTAGCCTCTAAGACTGATCGCCGAATCCGCATGTGCGGAGCGGGGGACCCAATCAATGGGGCGAATCACCAGCAGGTGACAGGGAACCTCTCAAACCCCTGAGCCCGACAGCTAACCTCGCAGGCGTGGAGAGGAGTGTTTCATGTCTTCGAGGTCTCTGCTTCCGCAGACATTGCGGGAGCGTGCTTGGCATTTTCTATTGGGGCGTCCGCGCGATTTTCACGACCCGTCTCTCGGCCACAAGTTGTCTCTGGCGGCTTTTCTGGCCTGGGTGGGTCTCGGCGTCGACGGGCTTTCGTCCTCCGCCTACGGACCGGACGAAGCGTATCGCGCGCTGGGGGAATATTCCTATCTGGCCGTCCTACTCGCGGTTGCCACGACCTTCACGGTCTTCGTCATTTCGTACGCATACAGTCGCCTGATCGAGCATTTTCCCCACGGCGGAGGCGGATATGTGGTGGCCACACAGCTTCTGGGCAAACCCGCGGGGGTTGTGTCGGGCTGCGCGCTGCTGGTGGACTACGTGTTCACGATTACCGTCTCCATCGCGGGAGGTGGCGATGCCGTGTTCAGTCTCCTGCCCATTTCGCTTCAATTCTACAAACTTCCGACGGAATTCCTCGCGATCTTCTTTCTCGTCGTCATGAACCTCCGAGGCGTTAAGGAGTCGGTCAAGGTTGTCCTGCCGTTCTTTCTCCTCTTCGTGGCCACGCATCTGGTTCTGATTTTGGGGGGAATTTCGGTTCACGTGCGTGAGGTGCCCGCCCTCATCGGGCAGACGCACGACAACCTTCGGAGCGGTATCGGGCAGATCGGAACGTGGGGTTTGTTCCTTGTCTTCCTGAGGGCGTATTCGATGGGAGGCGGGACATACACGGGGATCGAAGCGATTTCCAACGGTGTCGGAACGCTGGAAGAACCGAGGATTCAGACCGGGAGGAGGACCATGCTCTACCTCGCCGCCTCTCTCTCGCTGACGGCAGCCGGGCTGTTCATCTGCTATATGCTCTTCGGCGTCCGGCCGGTGGAGGGGCAAACGCTCAACGCGGTTCTGGCGAACGCGTTCGCGGCGAAGTGGAACCTGTTCGGTCTTCCGGTCGGTTCCGCGTTCGTGGTCATTACGATGTTCTCCGAGAGTGTTCTTCTCCTGATCGCTGCGCAGACCGGCTTCATCGACGGGCCGCGGGTGATGGCCAACATGGCGCTGGACTCGTGGCTGCCCAAACGTTTCGCGAGCCTTTCCGATCGGCTGACCATTCAGAATGGAATTCATTTGATGGGATTGGCCGCCCTGCTGATGCTCATTGTGACCGGCGGACACATCGGAATTCTGGTCGTGATGTACAGCATCAACGTCTTCATCACATTTTCGACTACCGAGATTTCGATGATTCGATTTTGGATCACGTCTCGAAAGAAGGAGGCGTTTTGGAAGAGAAATCTTCTCATCCATTCCACCGGATTCCTTCTCTGCTTCACGATTCTTTGCGTGATGGTGATTGAGAAGTTTGCTCAGGGGGCATGGGCCACCCTTGTTGTGACGGGCGCATGTCTGGCGGTCTGCATCACCATCTGGAAACACTACCGGCGAGTGGGGCAACGAATCCAAGAGATTGAAAGACGCGTGGACCTGGTGGGTGAGGCCTTGCCGACAAAAACCGTTCCGGCGTTTGACCCCGCCCAACCGACGGCGGCCATTCTCGTGGGGGGCTCAAATCGGCTTGGCCTGAGGAGTTTATTGGCAGCCCTTCGTTCCTTCCCTGGATCGTTTCATAACGTGGTCTTTCTTTCCGTCGGGCAGATCAACTCCGAGTATTTCAGGGAGGGCGCCGTCAGGCAGCTGGAGAATGGGACCGAGACGATGCTGAAAGCTTATGCTGAAACCGCCAAGAAAATGGGATTCCCGACGAAGTATGCCTTTCGTGTGGGAACGGACGTCGTGCAGGAGGCGTCGGAACTGTGTGTGGAGATCTCGCGGGAGCTTAGGAACGTCGTCTTTTTCGCGGGGGAGATCGTTTTTCAGAAACCGCGATGGTTTGATCGTTTTCTGCACAATGACACAGCCATTGCGATCCAGCGCCACATTCGCTATGCCGGCCTGCCTATGGTGATCTTGCCTCTCGTTCTTGGGGATGGCGTGGGTTCTACGTAGCTACATTACGACCGCTTTTTCTCAAATCGGATGCTCCTTACCGAGACCTAAAATTCGACCAGTCCCAAGGCGAAATAGAGGCGGAATGCGTGGTCTTCGATGCCGTACCCGGCGTCGACGCCCATCACGGGGGCGATGATGTCCGCGAGCGATACCCGGAGCCCCCCGCCGATTCCGTTATGGAGATCGTTCCGGCTGATCCCTTGGGTCCCTTGGGCCCCCTGGGCGTCGTGATAAAGCAGCCCCAGGTCGTGAAAGGCCAGGCCGAACACGGAGAAGTGGGTCTGGCGGAACATGCGGAACAGAAGGTTCTGGCGGGCCAGAATCTGCGTGTCCCCGCGGAACTCCCGGTCTTCGTATCCCCGCAGGGAGGAACCCCCCAGCGTGAACTCCCGGTGGAACGGGAGGGGCCCGTCCCCGATCTTCCCCTCCAGGTCCACGACGTAGTTGAAGTATTTGAACAGCGTCAAGGCATTCGTAAAAGAGACCTCTTCCACGTGGTACAGGAAATCGCTTCCGATCCGGGATTCGGAGAATTGCGTGGAAGCCACCAGCTTCCAGCCCTTGAGCAGCGCCTCCCGGCGGCGCAGGGAATCGTAGATGAACGAAAATTGGAGGGAGACGTCGTTACCCGTGGTCCCGAGCGTCGGGTCGCCGTACCAGACGCGGCTGTAATTGATGCCCAACGCCGTCTGGATCTCGTTGGTCCATTGATAGCCGGGAGTCACGGAAAACCCGACGTCCTTCATGCGGATGTTTCCCGCCTGCGTCGACCCGTTAAAAAGAAAAACTTCGTCGGACCGGACCAGGACATAACTCTTGATCGTGAAATTGGAATCCCACAGGTTCCGTGCGTCCACGCCCAGAACGAATCGGTTCAGCTTATTGCCTCCTTGCGCGACGAAAAGCGTGCTGGTTCCAGGCCAGAAGAGGTTGGTCTCGGCGAACGCCGCGCCGCCACTGTACCGGCCGCTCCAAGCTTGGAAGATGGGGAAGACGAACCACAACTGCTTCTCGATCACCAAGATGCGCAGATCCGTCGTCCCATCGCGATTGTCCACCTTCCTCACCCGAATCTGTTTGAATAGGCCCGAATGCGCAAGACGGTCATCCACGTCGCGGAGTAGTTGTTCGTTCACAAAGGTCTGGGGCGGCACGCCGATGATCTCCAGGACGGTCTGCCGCTCCGTCTTCTCATTCCCGAAAATTACGATGGAGCGCAGCGGGCCGTTGGCCCAGCCGGCCGAAGGAACCGAAAGAATCAGGAGAAAAAGGAGAAGTCGCTTCAACGGTTTCTTATTCTGCCAGACTCAATCGGAACCGCGATGCAAAATCGTCACGAGCCGTGATATGCCGGAACTCTCCCGTTCATCAGATCGAAACGCGCCCCTTTTCGGTCGGTTCCGATCATGGCTTTCCATGCCTGCTCCTTTTCTGCTGCTGTCTTAACGCCTCGAACAGGACGATCCCCACGGCGCTGGAAAGGTTGAGGGAGCGCACCGGACCGTCCGTTGGAATCCGGAAAAATGATTTGGGAAACCTCCGGCTCAGCGACGGCGGAAGTCCCCGGGTTTCGCTTCCGAACACCAGCACCGCGTTCCGCGGATAGGAGGCCTTCCAATATGATCTGCGCGCGAATCGGGAGAAGAAAAAAACGGGACGGCCGGCCAGCGGGGAGCGAAGAAAGTGCCGGACCGAGGCGTGTACCGTGAGGTCCAGTTTGTCCCAATAGTCGAGACCCGAACGCCGGATCGACTTTTCGGAGAGGTCGAAGCCCAGAGGAGCCACCAAGTGAAGAGGGGTTCGGACGGCCACGCACGTCCGCCCCACATTGCCCGTATTCCAGGGGATCTCAGGATGCACCAAGACGACGTCCATTGCCTTTCCTGATACCCTATCGGCGGCATGACTTTCAAACCGAAAGGCCGAAAGTTTTTCTGGATCGACATGGAGATGACCGGTCTCGACCCCGAAACTTGCCGCATTCTCGAGGTGGCCGCGGTAGTCACCGACTTGAACCTGAAACCCATCGACGAGTTCCATGCGATCGTCCGGCAGCCCAAGCGCTATCTGGACACCATGGACGCGTGGTGCACGCGAACACACGGCAGGAGCGGGCTCACGCGAGAGGTGGGCAAGGGAAAGCCGCTCAAGGATGTGGAGGCGAGACTCGTTCGTCTGGCCCGAAAGCACTTTCCCAAGGGAAAAATCGTCCTGTGCGGCAATTCGGTGAGCCAGGACCGGAAATTTATCGACCGCTATTTGCCCAAATTGGCCCGTCTGCTCCATTACCGGATCATCGACGTGACGTCGTTCAAGGAAGTGTTCCGATCGAAGTACGGGATGGAGTTGGAGAAGTCCGACGCCCACCGCGCCCGGCAGGACATCTTCGAGTCCATCGCCGAGCTTGCGTATTACCTCAACTTCATTCGAGTGAAATGATCGCTATTTGAGCCTGACGGCGCGGTCGCGCCGTCAATTAGGCCCCTATGCAAGAAGTTGCGTCCTCCGCCGACGCACGGCGAACCCTCCAAGCGAAACCCATGTAATTCCAGCTAATTAGAACCGCCGCAGTTGGTACGGAAAGTGCTCTCTCCGGGGACGAGGTACAAATCCGTGGCAAAGATTCTCCGGGCGGTCCTTCTCGTCTTCCTTTCGCTGGTTGTTCAGGCTTGTACGGGCTCCGACGAGGATTCCCGCACCGTTTCCTCGGCGTTATTCGAGGCCAATCCTCGCAACACGCCGACGCCTACGCCGAGTCCGACGCTTGTCCCTCCCGTTGATCCCGGGAACGGCCTGGCTTGGTCGTCCTACCTCGGAAGCAGCGGCGACGACGAGGTTCTCGGCGTGACCTCAGATTCTTCCGGAAACATCTATGTCGTGGGCAAGACCACCTCCCCGAACTTTCCGACGACGAGCGGTGCCTGGCAAACCACGCTCCGAGGATCGGAAGATGCATTCGTCGTGAAGTTCACTTCCAGCGGATCGCGGGTTTGGTCCACGCTCCTGGGAGGTGCGGGCCTGGACCGAGCTAAAGGCGTAGCCGTGGACGCCACCGGGGTTTACGTCTGCGGCCAAACAAGCTCGAGCGACTTCCCCGTAACGCCTTCGGCATTCCAGCGGAGCCACGGAGGCGACCTGTGGGACGCCTTTGCCGCCAAAATCTCACCCGACGGGTCGGCGCTCCTTTATGCGACATATCTCGGAGGGAATGCCGCCGATTACGCCGTGGCCCTGGAGGTGGATTCCGCGGGACAAGCGTTCGTCGCTGGACTCACGGGATCGGGAAACTACCCCATCACCCCCGGCGTGGTCGTGCCGGGTTTTTCACCCTCGCTTTTTGACGCCAGCGACGGATTCGTTACCAAGCTGAACGCGGCCGGCTCGGCACCGGTCTATTCAACATACATCGGGACGAGCGGCGGAGTGGACGTGGTCAACGGCTTGACGCTGGATGGCTCGGGACAAGCGGTCGTGGTGGGATGGACGGTTTCGCAAAGCTACCCCACGACGGCCGGGGCGTACGACCGGACGTTCACCGGGGCCAGCAACCAGCACGAAGTATTCATTACGAAACTCAACACGACAGGCACGGCGTACGTATTCTCCACATTCCTGGGAGGCACGTTGGGGGATGATGCCACGACCGTAGCGCTGGACAGCCAAGGAAAGATACTTGTGGCCGGACGGACGCTTTCGCGGGACTTTCCCGTCACGGCCGGCGCTTTCGATGTAAGCTTCGACGAGTCACTGGGCAATTACTGGGAGGGTTTCGTCGGCCGGCTTTCCGCCGACGGCTCGGCGCTGGAATATGCCACGTACTTCGGCGGCAACAACCACGACGAACCTTCGGATCTTCTCGCGCTAGCGGACGGCTCGGTCGCCGTCGTCGGAGGCACTTCTTCGGCCGGATTCCCCGTCACATCGAACCCGTTCGACGCGGTCTATACTGCGCCGGGTGAAAACTTTCTCATGATCCTGAATCCGGCCGGATCGGGCCTCACGTATTCGACATTTGCGGGCACGGGCTACAGTAGCGGAGCAGGCTCCGCTTCGCGCCTGGCACCACTGCCAGCCGGAAGAATCGCACTCACCGGCTGGACGGACGGCGTCGGCTTCTCCACCACGACCGGCGCTTTCGACAATGTTTACGACGGTGCTGTTGACGGTTTCATTTCCGTCTTCGAGCCGGCGGGAATTCCACCGGCCGATTCATTGTATTTCCCGGGACAGGGGCCTGTCTCACCGCTGCCTTTCGGCGACCCTCTTCCGGACACTTAAAGCGACGAGCCTACTTCGGAAGGTCGGCCAGCAACTCGACCACCGACCTCTTGAGAACCGGGTGCACCCAGTTCGGATTCAATTCGGCGAGCGGCTCCAGAACAAAGCGGCGCTCGTGCATCCGCGGATGCGGCACCTCCAAACCGGGCTCCCGGATCACCTCGTCCGCATAGGCAATGAGATCCAGATCGATTTCGCGCGGCGCCCCCCTCGTCGTCCGCACACGTCCCATCTCCCTTTCGATCCGAAGAAGTTCCGCCAAGACCTCCGTCGGCGAGAAATCGGTCGCCAGCTCCGCGACCGCGTTAAGGAAATCCGGCTGCGGCCCCGCAACTCCCACCGGTTTCGTCAATCGAAGCGCGGAGATCCTGCTCACGCGGGCAAACGACTTCATCTCGGCAACCGCGCGCAGGACTTGTTCTTCCCGATCGCCCAGATTGCTTCCCAAACCCACGTAGACCACCGCCATTGCCGGATCTTTCAGCGCTTCCGCTCGGTCTCGCGCTCCGACGCCAACCAACGGACGAGAATGGACGCCAGCGCGTTTCCCGCTGTTCTCCTGGCCAGCCTCTGCATTTTCAACGCCGACCGCGCTTCCTGGGGATGCGCTAGAAACCGACCCAAGACCTTCGACCAAACGGCGTTTCCAAAACGATCCGTGAGATTCCGGAACGATTCCGGGAGCGCTTCGTCGGCCGAGTCCAGAACGGATCGGACCACGGCCCAGGGGACACCGCGTTCGCGGCACACCTCCCCCCAGCAGGCGCTTTCCATGTCAACGGCTTCCGCCCCCTTGGCCGCAAAGAGCGCGGCTTTTTCCGTAACGGAGGGCACCAGCTCCACGGAAGTGACCAACGTCCGAAGCAAGGAGCCGCCGGCTTGGGCCGCCAACGACATCCGAAGCCATTCGGTGGGGGTTTCCTCGTCGCGGTCCCGCAGGATCCGGGTCGGGATCGCCAACGTTCCCGGTCCGGCGGTCTTGACAAGGCCGCCGCAGAAACCGAAACCCACGGCGCAATGAAACGTGTCCGCGGTCCTTGCCAAGGCCATCTTGAGCCCGTCCCGGGCGGCCTTCGGCCCTATCCCGGTCACGACGCAGACCACGGATGAATCAGGCTCCCGCCAAAGCTTGTAGGGCGAATCGGAAAATCCCTCCAGGACCGGGGAATCCGACGGATGCAGGGCTTCGGCGAGAATCCGGAACTCGAGATCGGTGGCGCAGATTAAAAGACGCGGTTGGGTCATATCCGAAAGCGAGGCTCATCCTCTCATTCGGACACCGGAGTGCAAGTGTTTGAGCGTTACGGCCGGACGATCAGCGCACCGTGAGCCGGTACAGATAGACCATCCCCAGCGTCAGCGGCCGGATCTCGACCTCGCGGAAGGCGTCGGACGCGCGACATGCCTCGACAAGCTCCCGGCCGGTGTCGAACCGGGCCGTGGATGTTTCCAAGTACCGGTACGCACGGCGGTTCCCGGTGAAAACACCCGAGATCCCGGACACGAACCACCGAAAGTAGGCGCTTACCGCAAGGGCTAGGCAGCGGTTCCCGGGCCGGCCGAATTCCAACACCGTCACCCGCCCTCCGCTGCGCACGACCCGCGCCATCTCCCGAATTGCTCCCGTGATGTCCGGGATGTTCCGGATCCCGAATGCGATCGCCGCGGCGTCGAAACTCGCCGTCCGGAACGGCAGATTGAGGACGTCGGCCCGCTCGAACCGCACGTGAGAGGCGCGCTTCCGCGCTTTGCGTCCCGCCACGCCCAGCATTTCCCCGCAAAAATCCACGCCGATGATGCGGCTTTGCGGGCCCAGCTCCCGCTCGAACGCGAACGCCAAATCCCCCGTACCGGTGGCGCAGTCCAGAATGCGGTCGCCGGGTCGCGCGCCGCTGTACCGCACCAGAGCGCGCCGCCATCGCCGGTGGATCCCGAACGAGTTGATCGAGTTGAATGCGTCGTACCGCCGGGACACCGCCGCGAACATCCGTCGGATCTCCTCCGGGCGTGCCGCTGTCGCGTTCGGAACCGGCATCGGCCTTTAGAACCAGTGAAGGCCGGCGGCCGACAGAATCCCGAACAGAAGCTGCAGTTTAATGGTTGCGGCGCAGCCGCGGGCGAGCGAGCGGTCCCGGTACGAGAGGAACATGACCCTCGCGGCGTAGAGAGCCAGTGGCAGCGTGATCAGCGGCAGAAGGCCGCCCGCGGAGAGAAGCCCGTAGGCCACCATCCCCGCCTGTACGACGAACGCCGCTCCGAGCAGTGCCACGTACCCCCATCTTGCCTTCCTCTTCCCGAGTACCACCACGAGATGGTTCTTTCCCGTCGCCTCATCGGAAGCGGCGTCCGGGAATTGATTGATCCAGAGGATCGCGACCGTGAGGAGGCCGATCGGAACGCCGATCCAAAAGTCGGCTGCCGAAAGCGATCCACTCAGAACGTAGGCCGTGCCCGCCGCGACCAGGACCCCGAAATTCAAGCCGATCAGGAACTCGCCGACGCCCTTGCGTGCCACCAAACGGAGCGGGGGCGCCGTATAGAAATATGCCGAGAAAGCTCCGACCAGGCCGATGACGAGAATCGCCGTCCTTCCGGCGGCCAGAAAGCAGCCCCCCACGCCGACCGCAATCAGGAGCGCGACCGAGGCGACCGCGAACAGGCCGCGCTCGGAGATGAGGCCGAGGTCGACGGCCCGGCTTCCCCCGGTAAACGGCGCCAGGTAATCGATGTTCACGCGATCCGTCCCGCTCCGCCAGTCGAAGTAATCGTTGAACGTGTTCGCGGCCGTGTGGATCGCCGCGGCGCCCAGAAACGCGAGCGGAAACGCCCACCAAGGAACGGGCGCCGTGGGATGCCGGAAGCCCGCCCACGCGGCGCCGATCAAGACGGAAACGAGGGAGGCCGAGAGAAACGGGAGCCTCAAAATCGTTGCCCACTTCAGGAACACGCCCCGGATTCCCGGCCGGAGCATGGCCTCCCGAAAGGCCGCATCGTACCTGGGATCGTCCACGCCGGAGCGCTCGTTCATAAAGCCCTCCCGCGAAGGGCGCTGACCACCTTCGAGAAATCGAACTTGGACGTTTTCAGGAACAACCCCATGGACGCTTGAAACAGAGCCGCTGCTCGTTCCATCTTGGAAATCCGGCGGAGAGCCTCTTCGGAGGCTTTGCCCGAATGAGAGCCCAGATCCCTCGCGCGCCCAAGATCCCCACGGAGCCGCGAGACCAGCTTCGACTCCCGCTCCCGAATCACCCTGCCTACCATCCCCATGAAGTCGGTCTCGGCCTCGAACACCCACACCGGGTCGGACCCCACGCGCACGCGCCGGATCGTTCCCCACTGCTCCAGTTCACGGGTGATGATCGATGCCGCGCCCTTTGAGAGTCCCAGGGCGGACTTGAGTTCCGCCGCGCTCATGGGCGTTCCCCGAAGGTACAGAACGCACCAGACGCGCCCGTGGTTCCACTTGAATCCCCAGAATTGAATCGCGTCCCCCACCGCGTTGACGACGATCCGTTCCCACTCCTCCAGCCGGTCCGCAGGCCCTGCCCGCCCGTTTTCGCGGGATTCCGTTTCTCCGCTCATTCCGCCCCTTTCGTAGGCACCGCCTTCAAGAGCGAGTCCGCCCAAAAGGCGATCCGCTCGCCGCCCGGCGTCTCCCGGTATTCTCCCAGGAGTTCCACTCCCGCTGAAACTTCGGTCCGAACCAGGGCTTTCACCCGCTCGACGGCGTTTGAAGCCGCGATCCGGGATGCCACGTCCTGGACCTGCTCGGGGTCCGGCTCTTCTTGCTCCCAGAGGCACGCGATCGCGTCGCGAACCCGGTCCGACGCTCCCGCAGCCAGGATGACCGCCGAGTTAAGTTCCTTGTTCCTCAAATCGGAAAACGCGTCTTTCCCGGACGCCGTGCGCACGACGTCCTTGAGGTCGTCCATCATTTGGAACGCCAAGGCGAATCGCCGCGTGCAATCCGTCAATCGGCCGAGAACCTCCCCGTGCGCAGTCTCCCAAACGGCCGCCCGGGTGCACCACTCGAACAGCGATCCGGTTTTCCCGGCCGCCATCTCCCTCCACTCTTCCAAGGAGACATCCAGACGGCCGCGGCTCAGAACCTCGTTGATCGTGGCTTCAGTCATTCGTCCCACCACTTCGATCGCCTCCCGAACCACCCCCTCGTCCACGCTCTTGAGCTGCCTGAGCGCCACGGTCAGCAGGAGGTCGCCCGAAAGGATCGCGACCGTGTTCCCCCATTTCATGTTCGCGGTAGGCCGATGCCGGCGGACCTCCGCGTGATCCACGACATCGTCGTGCAGGAGGCTCGCCGAGTGGATCAACTCGGCGGCCACGGCGATATCGATCCATTTGCGGTCGTCCTCCCGAAAAATCCGGCCCGAGTAATAGACCAGGAGCGGGCGGATCCGCTTGGCGGTCTCCGAGAAAATCAGGTGGCGGGCCGCATCGATAATGAGGTGTCGGCGGTCCGAACCGTTGCCGGACGCATCGATCGGGAGCGCCTCTTCCAGCTTACGCGCCACGGCCCCGAGAAATGCGGTGGAACGTGGGTCCAAGATCACGCGGTTTAGATAGTTCAAATCTCCTTGAACTTCAAGAGCGCTTCCCCGGCCCACGATCCTGGACGGTCACCGGGCCATATCGAGCGCCCAAGCCCGCCGGAAGGCCCTCAGAGGATCCCAAGAAATTCCCAAGGCCCACAACGCCCATCCCCGTTTCGCCCAGGCTCCCGGGAAATTCACCATCCCCTACGTTTTAAGAGGAGATTCGCCCGCGATCCAGCTGCCTTGTTTCTATTTCTGCCTAAGTGTCCGTCAGGCAACCGGAATTTCCGGTTTTCCAGCCCCTGGAATATCGATTACTTGTGGGTTTTGCGGCGCATTTTTGACGTATTTTTGGGATTTGTTAATACTATTTGACTGTTATTTGGATATTTATCCCACCTGGCACACATTTGTGATCTAAGCCCGCAGCGTCCTTCGGAAAATTGGCCTATAGATCCGCCGTTTTCTCGCCCACTTCAGGATGATGTCATTTAACACCTTGAAATTCCTGCTGTGATCCATATGTTTCAAGTGGGCAAGTTCATGGCAAAGTGTGTTGATTAGGTTCGGATACCGCAGGAATTTCCTATCCCTCAGCCTGTGAAGCCGAAGGCGGATTACGCGATCTTCGCCACAGCTTCCGTACCGGCTTGTAACACGAGGCGACTCCTTCATTATAGCTAAGTACCTTAAACGAAACCGTTTTGCTATGCGTTTTCCATCCCGGCGTATTTTGGCTAGAAGCTTTTTCTCGCCCATAGCACACCCCTCACCTTTTATTGTACGGGAATTTCCGAAAAAGAGCACTAGGCCCGAAAATCCCCGAAAGAATTGGGATTTTCACGCGAAAAATGGCGATAATGGCCTATTTTTCTATGATTTTGAACTCTACACGCCGGTTGGCCAAGCGTCCCTGCTTCGTCGCGTTTGAGGCAATCGGTCGGCTTAGGCCGTAACCCACGGTCGCTAATCGATCAATTTCAACTCCCTGGGTGGCCAAATAGGCCCGTACGGCGTCCGCACGGCGCTGAGAGAGCTTCACGTTGGCTTCGGCTGACCCCGTCGAGTCGGTATGCCCGCCGATCTCAACGTTCCGGATCTCCGGGTGGTACTTTAGGAGGCGCGCAACACGATCCAGGATCTTCATCGAATTGTCCGTCAATTGATCGCTTCCCGAGACAAACGCGATCGACTGTTTCAGCGTGATTGATTTGGCTTCGAGCTTCACGTCCGTCGGGGCGATCTGGATCTCCGACGCCATTTCGTGCCCCTCGATCACTTCGATGGACGGAGATTCGCCTCGTTCGTCCCCCCGGTCCGCCACGATTCGGTAGACGCCGACCGGCAGTCTCAGCGTCAGCTGGCCCGAATCATCCGTTTCCATGGGCTGTACCTGCGGAAGGTCGGGCAACGACACGACGGCCTTCGCGCCTTGGCCCGCGGAATCCTTCACCTGCAGCAACACCACACCTTTCGAGGGTTGGGCACGCCCGAGCACAAAATCTTTCCGAACCTCGGCCGCGGCGGCGAGCTTCACCGATTCGGTACGCGTGTCGTACCCATCCGCGCTCACCGTCACTTTGCAGTCCCCGTCCGGGAGAGGATAGCTCCGGTACCGGCCCTTTTCGGAATCGGTCACGATCGGGCTCACCTGCGTACCGCACAGCTGGATTTCGGCGCCGCCCACGGGCTGGTTTGTCTTTTCCTCCGTCACGGTTCCGACCAATACGGCCGTCGGCGTGGCTTGAGCTGCGGGCTGCGGTTGGGCCTCTTTCACCCGGCCGTAGGCTCCGAAGGCGTATGTAAGTCCCGCGATCAGTTGCCAATCCGGCTCGCGAACGACGCGATTGGCATCGTGTGTGGCGAAGAAACCTATGTCGCCGGCGGCTTCCAGGGCCAACGCCTCGTTCTTGGTCGGGAAATACCGGAGCCCTAGCGTGACCCGTTGGGGTTTATCCTTGTAGCCGGCGTTCGGCGTTCCGAACGTCTGCTCCGTAGAATACTCGGCGCTGAAGACGACGCGCTTCACCGGTACCTCGAATCCCACCGCCGCAATGATCGCATTGAATCCGAGGACCCCGTACGCAACCCGCGCTTCCTCGGGGGCCGCGACATCCAGCAGATGCTTTGTGCCGTCCCAGCGGTACCCCGCGTTCAAATGCGCCCGGAACGGAAAATTCCGCCGAAGACGATCCAGCGTGGCTGCCGCAATGAGGTCGTAGGTATAAGCGTGGCTGTGAAAGTCCAGATCCGTCGCGTTCTTCTGAAAGTGTCCCACAAAAATCGGCCCCAAGGCGATCTCGGATCCCAGGTCGTAGGCCGCCTTTAATCCGTAATCGAGATTTCCCACCTGCTGCAGAAGGTTCACGGTAGTATCGTTGTCGTTCGTGAACGCCCAACCCGACGCGAAGATCTCGATCGGCGCGATCGGCGTGTAGGCGACGGACACCCGCCCCGAGAGCTTCTTCGTGTTCTGCCCGGCAATAGGGAAGCCTTTCATGTCGAAGTAGCCGGAGGTCACGCTCATCGTGAAGGACCCGGGCCCGTAAAACCCGCGTTCCGCGGAGAACGTGCGAAAGAGCCCGACCGGGCCTATGGGGTGCGGAGCCAGGAGCCTCCGTTCCGCGGAGGGGGACCCTTCCGCGAGCGCGAGAGATGCCGAACAAAGGATCAGAAATAGGAAAGCGTAGAACCGGGACATGGGTTTTCGTATATCTCCGCGGGGGGGTGACTGCAAGGAAGTTTCGCCCCCTGCGCACCCATGTTATCGTGGCTTTGTGCCTCTGGATGGAAACCCGAAAAAGTTCGCGATGGATGTGGCCGTCGGCCTCGTATACGTCAACCAGTCCACGCTCAAGCGCTTCTCACAACCCGAGATCCAGAAGATCAGCACGGGCATTCAGACGGTTCAAAAAGAGCTCCGGACGCAGAACGTCGAGGCGGGGGATTATCAGGCCCTCAAGGACAAGGGGCTCAAGCTTCAGCGCCTGAACGGCGCGATGATGGCGATACGGATGTACGCGAGAGACAAGCGCTTCACCGTCAGCTGACTTCGAACAATCATCTGCTTCAACATAAGGACCTAGGCGGGGTGGACGAGTTTAGAACCTGGTGTAGGGGGCCCATGGTTGTGCGTTCAAATATTTAGTCTGTTTTCTGATCTAGGCGTTTCAGCTCTGCGGAGCCGACACCAAAAAGGCCCACGTCCAATCCGGCGGCCTTCAGGGTCTTTGTAGCCTCGGAATAAAGTATCCAGACGAGCAAAAGGCTTAGGACAGGGACAAACATGCCCACCACCCAAGGAAGTACGGACCTTCTTAGAGCTCTGGCCATTCGGTAGGCACCAATTGTCATGGCCAAAATGCTAAGGACACTAACGGCAAGGTTCGCGACTTGCGTTTTATCTCCCCATCCGTGCATCGACGGTATGAAGAAGAGGCTGGCGAGGAATGCCAAAATCAAAACTTTTTGAGCTTTGCCTATCGCCTTCAGTTCAATCGCG
>JAZDIZ010000003.1:0-41137 GCA_043804515.1 Pseudomonadota bacterium
CTGGAAAGGAGCTGGTCGCGAAGGCCCTCCACCGATATTCCACCCGCCGCGAACAACCGTTCGTGGCCGTTCACTGCGGAGCGATTCCCGACACGTTGTTGGAATCCTCATTTTTCGGGCACGTCAAAGGGGCTTTTACCGGAGCGGACCGGGACCGCACCGGATTCTTCGTTCTCGCCGACGAAGGCACGCTGTTCTTGGACGAGATCGACGCGCTTTCGTTGGAGGGCCAGGCGAAGCTGACCCGGGTTCTTCAGGAATCCAAGGTCCGGCCCGTTGGGGCCGCCGGGGAGGTCGGCGTGAACGTCCGGGTGCTCAGCGCCTCGAATCAGACACCGGAACAACTGGTGACTTCGGGCCGGTTGCGCGAGGACCTCTTCTATCGTCTTCACGTGATCCGGATCGACTCGCCTCCCCTGCGGGACCGTCTGGAGGACATCCCTTTGCTGGTGGCTCATTTTCTGCTGCAGACGTCGCGCGAGCTCCGGATTCCGGAACCTCTCGTGGGCGATGACGTGCTTTCGGCCTTGATGCGGTACGCTTGGCCCGGCAATGTCCGGGAACTTCGAAACGAGATCGAACGCCTCGTAGCCCTTTCGCCTCGAGGCTCCGGGCGGCCCCACATCGCCGTTTCATCCCTGCGTCCGGAGATTCTCGGAAAAGCAGACTCGGCGAAAAAGTCCGGTGGACTTTCGGAAGTTGTTGATAAGGCCGAGCGGGAAGCCATTCTCGCGGTTTTGAACCGGCACGATTGGAACAAGACGTACGCGGCGAAAGAACTGAGCCTTACGCGCGCAAGCCTTCGGAACAAGATGAAACGCCTCAAGATTCCGTCGGTCCGGCCGGGCGACCGCAGGCAGTTCCAGCCAACCGTGTAGGCGCTAAGTTTTCGCAGCGTCTTTCAGAAGGACTCCGTCCCCATTGGTGTAACCAATCGCTGCGGGCCCCAGGTTACTGTTTGCGCCTTTCCCTGGTTCTGGAGTAACCGAACACAGACAACTTGTTGAAATAATTATCCTTATTTTAACCCGTATCCGCGATTATCTGGTATGGGTCTTGCTTTTCTAAAGGAGGGATGGAATCCGGAAGGCAGAGAGGAGCAACGGGCTGGATCACGGCGCTTGTTGTAGTCCTCCCATTTCTCTTCTTCGGCTGCTCGGCGGTCGACCCTGCGGCGAATCCCGCCGCCGATTCTCTCGCTGCGGCCCGATCCTCAAACGGGACCGACCCGATTCTGCAGCTGGATCCCGGCATGGATACGGCGAGCACGGACACTCAACGGAATCCGGATCTGGAACCGGGCCCGATCCCGCCGATCACACTCCAGCCTGCGCCTCTGCTGACTCGGAGCCTCGTAGCAGCCCTGTTTGACGTCAATAACGAACTCACGACCGTCGCCGGAACCGTGGGAGCGGCTGCGGACGGCGTGACCCGCATCCTCGGCCTGAAGCCGGACGGTTCACCGTTCGAGCTCGCATCCAACCAGGACGGCTCGTTCACCGGCCTGATCGACGGCGTGCAGCCGGACGATCTTCTCGTTCTTTGGGGTGAGGGTGACGGCTATCTCCCCGGCGGCCAGGGGATCAATGCGATCGAGGTTCGGGTGACCAAGAGAGGCTACTCGAGCGGTTGTCTCGTCAACGGCTGCGAGATGCTGCCGGCCGACTAATAGAACCGATCTTCCCAAGGAAAAAGGGGACGGAGGGAAAAAATTGGCAATGGCCCAGTTGTTGTCTCGTCCACCTCGTAGTTAAGCGAAGAAGAGCTCCGTACCTCCGTGCCTCTTTTGAAGAAGGGTACGAAAGACCCCTAGAAAGGGAGGAAAATGTGCGAGCTGAATATGCTTAGGTCTTCTTGATGCACTCGACCGGGCAGATGGCCACGCACTTGGAGCCGTCGGGCTGATCCTTACATTCGTTACAGGTCGTCGGATTGATCGTGTAGACGTCGCCTTCCACAATCGAATTCGTCGGGCATTCCGGCACGCAAGCCCCGCAAGCGCTGCAATCCTCAGTGATCTTCATGGCCATCGAAAACAACCTCCTAAGGTGATTGAAACTATATGAAAATCTAGTTGATGTGGCCGTCCGCTCGTATGATCTTAATCATGAAATCAGGCCCCCCCTAATGCTCGGCTCCATTCAGGAACTGGCTCCGCTGATTCGGTCGGGACAGATCTCTCCGGTGGAGCTCACGCGGGGGTGCCTGGAACGCATCGAGAAGCTCGATCCCTCGCTGAACGCCTTTATTACCATAGCAGCGGATGCCGCCCTGGTGCAGGCCCGCGCGGCCGAAAAAGAAATCACGCGCGGCCGGTACCGTGGGCCCCTTCATGGAATCCCCATCGGTTTAAAGGACGTGATTGACACCGCCGGGCTTTTGACGACGGCCGCCAGCGGTGTTTACAAGGACCGTATTCCGACGGCGGACGCGAAAGTCGTGCGCAGAGTGACCGAAGCCGGAGCTGTGATTTTGGGAAAGCAGAACCTGCATGAGTTCGCATACGGCGCAAGCTCGCTTGTGAGTTCCTTCGGTCCCGTCCGGAACCCCTGGGACACATCGCGGATCACGGGCGGATCCTCCGGAGGCTCCGCCGCGGCGGTGGCTGTGGGCCTTGGCTTCGCTGCGATCGGTACGGATACGGCGGGTTCGATCCGCCTGCCGGCGGCGTATTGCGGCGTCGTGGGACTCAAACCGACGTACGGCCGGGTCAGCTCAAAAGGCGTGATCCCGCTTTCTCCGTCGCTGGACCATGTCGGACCGATCACGCGCACCGTGGGCGACGCGCTCCTCGTGTTCCAAGCTATCGCTGAACCGGTTCCGGCAATGGAAAGATCTCAGACGGACATCCGTGACGTTCGCATCGGCGTTCCGCGGGAACACTTTTTCGATCAACTGGACGCGGAGATCGCGTCGGCTGTCGAAGTGGCGATTGGAATCCTTCGTCCGATGGTAGCTGAGGTCCGGGACGTAGTTCTGACGGTGGACGAGGATCGGACGCTTCAAAAGGCCGAATCTTTCATGGTCCACAAAGAGGCCGTGCGTGAGAAGCCATCGCTCTACCAACCTGAAACCCTCCGGCGGATCAGGTCGGGAGAAACGATCTCGGTCACGGAGCGCCAAAATGCTCTAAACAGTCTTAACGAGCAGCGCGAACACATCCGGGAGATTTTCAGCCGGGTGGATCTTCTGGTTACGCCGACCGTGTCCGTTCCGCCGGGGGTCATCGAAGACCTCCTTCACAATCCGGACGCACTTCGCCCCCGGGAGCTGCGCATGCTTCGTAACACGCGGCCGTTCAATGTGTGGGGAATCCCGGCCGTCTCCATCCCCTGCGGGTTCACGTCGAATGGACTTCCGATCGGTCTGCAGATCGCCGGGCCGTTGGAGCGAGAGGATCTGGTGCTTGAGGTGGCCCTCGCGTACGAACAGGCCACGCCTTGGCATCTCAGCGTTCCCGAGGCCGGCGCGTTTTAAAGCCTGAGGGGAGGTCCTTCGTTATCGGTGTCGATTATTGCCCTCCGAGAGATTCAGCGGACGTACAACGTCAGCTCCCATTCTCCGGACGCCAGATCGTGTCTCACGATGTACGTCCCCCCGTCATCGCAGCGCATTTTGAAGTAACGGTGGTCCGGGGCCAACCACCGATCCAGGACTTCGGCCACGTCGAAAGTCTTTCCACCCAGGATGAGTTTCCGGGGCGTCTCTTCGCCCCGGTAGCCGGCATAGCATTCCACACGAACGGCGATGGGGCGGTCCTCACTCACGGCCGGGGGCATAGGGGTCTTCAGCGGCACGAATCCGTGTCCTCGTGAGATGCTACACCCATTTTCCGGGATCTATGGCCGTCAGTAAACGTCCGTGGGCACCGTCGGCAGCGTGAAGTCTATGGCCGTGACGTCGATCATGTTGTTGGCCACGGTCCCCCCAGCAGTACCATGATCGTTGCTGAGCCCCGAATTACCACTGCTTTGGGATACGTATGTAAAATCGGGATCGGCCGTGCTGCAAGTGTCGGTTGGCGCGTACGTGATCGCAAGCGAACCCAATGCAGTATCGGTCAGATAATGATTGGTGGCGCTGTCGAACTTCACGCATTGTTTCTGAGCCAGCTCCCGCAGCGTGTGAGTAGCGCCCGGCATGCTCCAATTGCAGACGAACCCCGTAATGTCGCCCAACGTAGCTGCGCCCCCGGAGGTGTTGACCGCAGGGCCGTAGCCGAAATAGCCGCATCCCTTTAAGTCTCCGGACTGATTGCTGAGCGTTACCTCCAGTGTCCTGGCGTTTTCGGAGCCTGTTCCGGCCGCCCAAGCGAACGCAAAAGAGCCGGTCCCATCCGCGGGATTCATGTTGAAGAGGTAGTACTTGAATCCGTCCGCGTACCCGTCCGGATTCGAGGGTGTCGCCGTGTCGGCCGGACTAATGTCATAATTCGTCGATGTGTCGAGCGGCATATGGGCCGAATTACAGAACGTTCCGGTTTGGAGCCGATACGTCAGATTCGTAGCCGAAGCCTTTGTGTAGAGAACCGACCCAGCGTCCACAAGCGATCTCGTCTTGTTGGAGCCACCGACGGTATTCGCGTCGTTACAGTTCCCTTGGTAATCGACGCCGGCGTCCGCATTCGCAAATGCGAACGAGAGCTTTCCCTTGTACGTCGCATTGTCCGCATCTAGAGGTATGTGCTTCAGATAAAGCGTGACATCCCTGGCTTGACCGTTGGAGGTCATGGTTCCGGTGAGCGTGAAGAAATACACGCTATGTCCTTCGGAATCGGCCGCCTTCTGCTCGAGCGTGGCCGTAGTAACCGTGACGCCGGTGACGCCGTTGGTCGTGAGAACGTCCTGCAATGTGGACCCAAGGTCGAGCGCAGTCTCACCCGCAGCCGGGATTGTAAGGCCGTTCGCATTGATCACGCAGACCATACTGGCAAAGGAGTTCACGGCCGCGTCCACGGTCGCGCTGACCTGACGTACCAAAAGGTTGGTTTGCGCGGCAACGCATGCGTCTTCGGTCTGATCAATTTCATTCCAGATCCCTGAGTCGCCGCCCCCACTGGAACTGCTGGCGTCGGTTTCGGGATCGTGTGTGTACGCGAGGCTCGGGCCATAGCAAGCTACGCGAGTTGCTTGAGTCGAAAGATCACTTAACGTAAATGCGCAAGTGCTTGTAGAAGTCGCCGTAAGCATCGTATTCAACGCATCCTTCTTAGTTGCAAAATCTTCGGTCGCGGGGTCCGTGACCTGAAAGACGCTTGAAAGTTTCGCGTTACCGGCCGCGGCCTGCACGGCGAACGGCGACGCTAAAACGAGATCGCTCGGAAAGATGGACGATGCCGCCGTGCTGCCTCCCGTTGAAGAGCTGCTGCATGCTGAGAGACAAAGAACGGCGCCGAACAATACAACGAAACACGATCCCCAAGACTTCTTCATATGGCCCCCTGGTGGGTTCGAATTGAAAGACCCTGAATCAAACGGTGACGCTGAAAACCACTCCAAGAGGAAATAATAGGGCGGCTCCCCGCTTTTACAAGTTTTAGGTCTCAGCTCTCGACCTCCGCCCCCAATTTGGAGGGTTCAAATTAACGCGTAATAGGCAGCCGACATTTCGCACGCCATTGATAATATACAAACAATAATAAATACTTATAGAATATGTGACGCACGACCGGCAATATCTTGACATGCGTGCATCATCGTGAATATGTAGCAGGTAGGGGAAGGGATTCGAAGGGGGAAAAATGAAAAAGCTAATCGGGCTTTTTTTCCTGATACCGGGCCTCGTTCTGGCCCAGGGATCGTTGGAGGCCAAGAAACAATGCGAGCAGAACAAGAAACGTTCTTGGAGAATGGCGATCGTGGACTGCTCGCGGGTGGGAGTCAGTCTTTTTGACGATCGAGGCTCACCGACAAGGGAGTCCGTGATCAGCGGTTTGGTCGCGAACCTGACAAGGCCGTTTCCGTCCCCGGATGGCAGCTTGGTTCCATCGGGTCCGAAGCCGAAAGGGGTTATTTTAGGCCAACCTACGTCCGCCCTCGAATTGGAGCTGCTGGACAAGGTCTATTGTGCCGGGAAGTTCCAGGATGTGGCGTTCAAACACGAGGCGGACTTTGCGGCCTTGTTCGACCGCAAGGACTATCCGGCATGGTTGGGACAAGCCGCCGTGTATCGAAGAGCCGACGGCTCACTCGTCTGCGTCGAAGTTACGGGAGGTGCCAGCCAGCAGATCTATGACGTGAACTAGAAAGTGTAGGCCCGCAAGGGGACCGTCGGCGCACACGTACCTGCCGACGGAAAGCGGGGAAGGGGGAATCATGATTTGGAAAGTTCTGTTCATATCGTTTTTGGCCATAGTGGCGGGTTTCATTTGGGTGGCGCATGCGGAGGAGGCCCCACCGCAAATCCCGGGCCATGTGACGGTCAGCACGTATTCGAAGAACGCACCGAGTTTTGTGAAGATCGAGGGGGAAGCAGCGCGTGCGATGCGCGCCACAAAGGGGCCGGGACTGTCGGAAACCACGGACTGCTATCAGACGGATCGGAACGTGTGTCAATTCTCGTTCGACCGCTTTGGCGTGGTGTTTGCGAGGAAGCCTCCACTCGGGGCTCCCGTCCAGAATGCGACCGGGCAAGTGATGTTTGAAATGGAAGAGGGGATTGCCGTCGTGACGATCAAGGGCATACCGGCGTCGCTCATTTTCAGTTCGATGCAACGTGTCCCCATCGCCCTGACGACGATGTGGCAGGCAAGGCCGGGAAAAAATCTCTATTGTGCGACGCTTCGAAGCGAGCCGGCCGGGGACCTGTCCTTTTGCAAAGCGAAGCTTGAGAAAGGCGGATTCATTCCATTCTCGGAATAGCCTGACCCCGTTTTGGCATTCCCAAATTCAGATAGACGGATTCAAGTCGAACACCGCAAGAGGGCTTCATCGATGAGAGAACACCGTATCCGGCCTTGAGCGGCGGCGGTCTGGATCGTGCATTGTTTTGTATTGGGCACACTGCGGGGCCAAACCGGGGGCTCGATCAGAATTACGGGACAATGTCGGAGCATCAGAAATTCCAAGGAACAACCGGCAATGTATTGAACCGTTATCCAAGCGCCTCCGACCATTCCAGCCCAGGAAAGAGCCGCTCCGAGCCTCTTGATGTTTTCTATTTCGGATCGGGAGAGGGGAATGAAGAATTCGGTCTTTCCTTGGGGCTCCATCGTGTGCTTGGAAGGGAGAGTGGGGTACAGGATTTCTTTCGTCCCACTGTCGTGGAAAACCTTTACGGGGTCGGCGCTGAACGGGTCCATATGGCTGACGCACTGCCACCGGTAATAAAGGTGGGCATCGCCGGAAGTGAATTGTTCCTTGAAGCTCTCTTGGCTCCACACCCTGCAGTAGTCGCCGCACTTAGGCTCCGCCGCTATACATGATGGGACGTCCGGAAATCCTCCGAACTTCATGAAGCTCGTTCCGATAAGCTTGGACGTTCCCTTTCTGGCTCCACAGTCACAGGTTCCTATCGCACCCAGGGTCTGTGCGTTTGTTTCGGAGAACGTGAAGAAAATAAGGAGAAGTACGCCCCCGTGTATTCCGAATCCCAAGAGTCCCACCGCCTTCAATGACGCGTTGTAGCAAGCGATCTATGGATCGTCAAGTAGGCTATGGCCTATGTACTCGAAATGAATAGACCAATGTCCTAAATCGGTCGAAAGGCAACGACCTGAAATTGGATCGATTCCTCGACCTTCGTCCCCATTTTGAATTTCCGGAGTGAGAGGCCGAGAAGGACGCATCCCAAAAGAAGGAAGAGCGATCCGGCCGAATGAGTCGCGGCGCAACCGCCGTCGACTGCGGCACCCGACCCCGTTGGTGCCGGGGTGTTCGGATCGGGAGCCCCGGAGGCGCCGATATCGGAGCCGTCACTGGCGGCCCCGATAGCGGGGGAACCGCTTGCCAGCCTGAAATCGCCCGTTGCGGGATTGGTAAACAAGGGGTCGGCCTCAAATGAATGGGCGTCCGTTCCGCCGTTGGCCTTCCACTCCGCGAACGTTCCGTAATAACCGAACGAAAGCGTTCCGCTCCGGTTCTGGAACAGGTTGTAATCCCCTGCCCACTGGCTCTTGAGCCAGTTGTCAAAATGAAAGATTGCGGAGGTTTCGCTGGCGTAACTGAAGATGTTGTTCGTGAACGTGTCAGCGGGTATGGGAGCAGCAAGGTCTCCGGCGAAGTAGAAGCTCCAGGTATCGGATCCGTCTGAGTAAAACGTGTTGTGGTCCCACGTGTTGCCTCCGTTCCCGCCGTAGTAGCCTAAAAAATCCTCACCGTTCGACCAGAAGATGTTGTTGGTGAACTGATTCCCGCTTCCCATTCCGAAGAGATACGTGGCGTGGACGGCGTCGCTATAAAATACATTGCGCAGGAATTGGTTGCGCGAGGGGAGCGTCTTGTCCACGTTTCCGGAGCTAATGTGGAGTGCAGGCTGGGCGCCGTGCGATCGGAACAGGTTGTCGGTGTACAGGCCGTCGTCGGACTCGTCCCGCATGTACAAGCCCATAGCCGTTCCGGTCGATATGACCGTGTTGTTCGTGAACGTCGTGTGTGTGGCGCAGCGGATCCGAACGGCTGCCGTCCCTTCGGGAGGGGGGTCGTTGCGTGTATCGGTAACTACGTTGTCGGTGATGACCGTGTCGAGCCTCGGGCAGGGATCGTATTTGCCACCGACCACCTCCAGAAGAGTCTTCACGTCTGTCGAACCGCCCGCAATTGTGTTGTGCGAAACGGTGTTCCGGAAGGGGAACCAGGTTTCTTGGTCCGAATTGCTGACACCGATGCCACCCTCGCCGACGGTGTTGTTCGTGATCGTGACGTCATCACCGCCAAGGCTTCCGATGCTGTTCACCGTCAGATGATCGAATGTCACGTGGTTCACGCCGTCGCCGTAGACCCGGACGTCCCCATTCGACGTGAAGTTGGAAACGCTGATGTTGGTCCAGTTTTGGGGTGCAAGGGGATCCGGGTCTTGGACGTCCACGGCATACCCGCCGGAAGTCGTGATCGTATGTCCGTTTCCGTCCAGCGTGACGTCGCTGGCCCGGATCGTAAAGCAAGTATCGGTCCCCGAGGCCGCCACATTCTGCGACAGACTGTAACTCCCACCCGTCGTGATCATCTGGCAGGAGGAGAGGGAGTCGGCATGAGCGGTTTGGATCGACGGGACCGCCATGAAGAAAATCCCAAAGCCTAGGCCGTGCCTCAAAACAGTTCTTTTCATGCCCATAATAAAAAGGATTAGCAGGAACCGTGCCAAGGGCAACTAATTGAAATCATTTATTGAACTGCCCTATAAATAAGGAGGGGGCCGCAAATTGTGCGGGGCACATGCATGCCAAAATCAAGAACCTTGGAGCTGTTACGCCGCGGGCTTTGGCCCCGGCTCGGTAGGCAGATCCTCCTTCACGAATGTGATGCCGTTCAAGACGAGCAAGACAACGGCCACGGGAAAGAAAACCAAGGCCCAGAATGCCAGCCAAAAAACGGAACCGGGATACTCGACATGAACCGTTCGATCGGGACTCTCAAATCGACCTCGCATGGCCAGGAGAACAAACGCCACGGGGAAAAGGAAAATAGCCCAGAAGATGAGCCAGAATTTCGAGCCGGAATACTGAAGTTTGAAATGATGGGACATGAACCCTATATAGGAACCTGCTTGACGCCTGTCAACGGCGTCAAGACCGGGAGATGGGGCGCGTGATTCCGGACGGAAAACCGATCGAAGGCGTTCAAAGCGGACCGGAAATTTTCCTCTTCACATTCACGTTCGGATAAGGTCCTATGTGCGCCGGTTTGAAGCGCAGAAAAACAAGCCCTGTCCGGACGATCAAGAACGCGCTTGTGCACGGCGACGTTCCCACGAAGAAGGGGGACGTCGGCAAACTCGTTTACGCATGGGTCCGAAAAATCCCGAAAGGGCGTGTGATGACGTACGGCCAGATCTCGGCCCTCCTTCGGCACCGGATCTCGGCGCGCGCCGTGGGTTGGATGATGCACAGCTCGCCGAAGGGTGTTCCGTGGCACCGGGTGGTGAACGCCACGGGAGGATGCTCGACGGACCGGCTCCCCGATTTTCCGCTCGGCCTTCAGCGGCACCTGCTGGAACAAGAGAGGATCGTCTTCGGAAAAGACGGGACGATGGAATTGCAACGCTACCGTTGGATTCCGCCGACAGATGCTTCCTGAGCAGACTTGCGTCGTTTGAGTTCCGGAACAGCGAACAAGAGACCTACAAGGATTCCGATTGGAACGTCCACGACATAATGCGCGCGAAGGTACACGACGGCCGGAACCATCAAAATCGTCACAATCAGCATGAACGGAAAGAGCCGCGGCGCGAAACGGCGCGCATACAGGGTCTGCAGGACCGCCACGGCCAGATGGGAGGAGGGAAAGGCACCGGTGGCGACTTCTCCGCGTGACGTGAAAAAGAAAATGACGTGATTGAAGATCCAGCCCGAGGAGAGTTCCGGGCCGTGGTACGGCGCGAACCAATAGAACGGGCCGACGACGGGGAACAGCCAGAAGAAGGTGTAACAAGCGAAAAAGCAGAGGGCCGTCGCCGTGACTACGCGCTCGGCCGCCTCATATCCCCGGTTGAAAAGAACCGTGAGGATGAGAATCGGCGTGAAGCAGTAATAAGCGAAATATGCGAACGATAAGAGTTCTCCGGCCCAGGCATTCGGCAGGAATGGAGCGAAACGAAGAGCCGGCTGAAAACCGAAGATGCATTCCTCCAGACCCGCCACCCAGGGATCGAAAGCGCCACCGTGAAGCGCGGGCCAAAGCGCCCCCGTCTGGCGGTAAAAAAAGAGAAACATGATTGGTGCGTACGCGAGCCGAAGGAAAATCAGGGGCCTGTTACGAGACCGCCGCGATAAACGACAGAGCAGAGCGATGCTCGCCAGGATCGCCGCGTTGGCAAACAATTGGCCGACGCAACCGGGAATACCGCGGGCCGCTCCGATACCGGCCGGTACGGAGGCGAGAAGGGTGTACGCCACGACGAGGCGATCTACCCATCGCAACGCCCCCAACGGCTTGGTCAGGCCGAACGGCCGTTCCGGATTCTCAGAGCCAGCCATGCTCCCCGTACCATAGCGCGGTCCGCCGGAGAGCTTCCTGGATCGGCGTGGCGGCGTGCCAGTCCAACTCACGTGCCGCCTTCGCCGGACTGCAGGTCCATGCGGCCTGACGCATTTCAAGCACCTTTTGCGAGCTGAACATCTGCGGCGTTCCTTTAACCCGGGCCAGGACATCGGCGAGCTTTCCGGCCGCCGCGACGGCGAGATCCGGAACCCGCAGGATATGGCCACGGGCGCCCACGGCCTTGGCGATCATCCTTGCCAACTGTGCCCAAGTGACGATCTCCTGTGCACAGAGATAATACGTGTGGCCGCGCGCCCGCTCCGTTTCGGCGGCGCGCACGATCCCGTCGGCCAGATCGGGAGCGAATACTATCGAGTAGTGGCGATCCCGAAATCCCAATACGGGAAGAAATCCACGCCTAGCGATCCTGAAGTACCTGTAGAGATCGCGTTCCCGCGGACCCAGGACGACGGGTGGGCGGATGATGGTCCACGGGAGATTCGCGATGGAACGAACGGCCTCCTCGCCGGCCAGCTTGCTGCGGCCGTACCAACTGATGGGCCGCGAAGGGGACTTCTCGGTCACCGGGAGCAGGCCCCCAGGGCTCGGGCCGGCCGCGGCCAGGCTGGAAACAAGAATAAATCTTGAGAGGCGAGGCGCGTGACGCGTGCAAGCATCGGCAAGCGACCGCGTTCCGTCCACGTTGACCCGGACGAAATCGCTTTCGCAAAATCCCTTCAGGACACCGGCCAGGTGAAAGACCCAATCACACCCTTCCACGGCTGCGGGAAGACTTTCGGGGTTCAGTAGATCGCCCCGCACGACTTCTACCGGGAGGCCTTCAAGGTTCTTGAGATCGCTTCCGTTTCGCGCCAGAACACGCACGCGATGGCCCGCCGTGACCAGCCGCTCGCAGACGTGCGATCCTATGAAACCGTGTCCTCCTGTAACGAGAGCCTGCATTGTTTTCCTTCCGATCAGAGCCGGCGGTCGTACACCCGGTAGACTTTCGTTCGCCGGGCGTCGACATGCCGGAGCGGGCGTAGCATCGCCTCATTGTCCTCCAGGATCCAGCCGACTTCCGCGTGCGGGTAACCGATCCTGATGCCGTCTTCGATGATCCTATGGATAAAGACGGCGTGGATCCCGAGCCGCCGGTATTTCGGCAGGATACCGAGAGCCATGACACGCAGCCTGCTGCATCGGCTCACTTTGACCTTCCACAGCAGCTTGAGCAGCCCGAAGGGGAACAGCTTACCTTTGGCGAGCTTCAGCGCCTCGTTGGCATCGGGAACGGCGATGACGATGCCTGCGGGCTCGCCGTTCACCTCTCCCACGAACGCCAGGCGCGGATCCACAAGCGGCTTGAGCTCCCGGGCGATCGTTTCCATCTCGCGGTCCGTCCACGGGACAAAACCCCAGTTCTTTGCCCATGCCTCGTTGTAACAGCGGCGGACGAATGCGATTTCCTCCGTCCAGCGCTTCAAATTGACGGGACGCAGTTTCACGTGTCCCCGTTTAAGAATCTCGCCGACAGTGCGATCGAGTTGTTCGCGATACGCGCCGCTCGCCACATCGAAGGCATAAAGATCCTTAACTTTGGCCAGGCCGAACGACTCGAATTGCGCAGCGTAGTAAGGCGGATTGTACGGCATGAGGAGCGCAGGGTCCTCGTCAAAGCCCTCCACGAGGAGGCCGAGGACGTCGTTCGTGGTCAGGTTCGCCGGCCCCCGCATGGTCCGAAGGCCCTCCCGTGAAAGCCATTCGGCGGCGGCGGAGAGAAGTGCGCGCGAAGTATCCGGGTCGTTCTCGGACTCGTAGAGGCCGAAGAACCCGACATCCTTTTCATCGGGGTGGAACTCGCGAAAACGGTCGTTCCGGATCGCGGCAATCGTTCCCACGACGCGCCCCTCCCGGCGGGCCAGAAAAGGCTGGACCGCTGCGTATTCAAAAACGGGGTTCTTTCGGGCATTCAGGAAATCCCGGCGTTCGGTGAGGAGGGGAGGCACCCAGTGCGGATACCCCCGGTAAAGGGCGAAGGGAAAACGGATGAACGCTTCGGTGTCGGCCGGTCCGGTGACCGGCTCTACGGTCACACGCCCCGCCATACGCTCACTTGAGGACTTTGAACTTCCGTCCGGCTTGTTCGAGTTTGGTCAGGGCCCAGGTGAGCTGGGTCCGGGTGTGGCCGGCCGTGACCGAGATCCGGATGAGAGAGCGCGTGGGAGGGACCGCGGGGGATACGATCGGATTGATGAAAATTCCCTCGTCATGCAGCCAACGCCACATCTGGAAGCAGCACTCCATGCCCCCCACGACTATCGGGATGATGGGCGTCTCGGATTCAGCCGTGTCGAAGCCGAGTTTGTCCAAACCCTGCTTCATGAACCGGGCGTTCTCCCAGACCCGTTCGATCCGTTCCGGCTCCATCTCCATGATGTCCAGAGCGGCCAGAACGGCCGCCACGCTGGCCGGAGAAGCCGAAGCCGAGAAGATAAACGGGCGGGAATGGTGTTTGAGATAATTAATAACCCTCTCGGTGGAGGCGATAAAGCCCCCGATCGCGGCAAGCGATTTAGAGAACGTCCCCATGATGAGATCCACCGAGTCGGTGAGGCCGAAATGGGCGGCCGTTCCCGCGCCGCCGGGGCCCAGGATGCCGATCGAGTGGGCGTCGTCCACCATCACCTGGGCGTTGTACCGCCCTGCCAGCTTCGTGATTTCCAGAAGGCGACAAATATCGCCTTCCATCGAGAAAACGCCGTCCGTCACGATAAGTTTGTTCGCGTCTTCCGGCAGTTCCTCCAGTTTGCGCTCCAAATTCTCCATGTCGTTGTGTTCGTAACGGACCATGGTGCCTTGGGAGAGCTGCGCGCCGTCCACGATGCAGGCGTGGTTGAATTTGTCCGAAAGGATGTACTCGCCGCGCTGAACCAGGCAGGCGATCACACCCGTGTTGGTTTGGAAACCGGTGCTGTAGACGAGCGCCGCCTCCTTCCCGACGAGCTTTGCAAGACGCTCTTCAAGTTCAAGGTGGATCGGAAGCGTTCCGTTGAGGAACCTGGATCCTGCGCATCCCGTTCCGTACTTTCGGACGGCTTCGATCGCCCTCTCCTTGACCTTGGGGTGGCTGGTCAGCTCCAAATAGGAGTTGGAGCCGAGCATAAGCATCTTCCGCCCTTCGACGACGACCTCGGTATCCTGCCCGCTTTCGATCACGCGGAAATAGGGATACCAGCCGAGCGGTTTGATCTCGTCCGCCTTGGTGAAGCGAAGGCATTTTTCGAAGAGACCCGAACGCTCCGGTGCAGCGGCGGGCTCGGACATCAATTTGGCCTCTTTCTGGGGCCTGAGCATGGGCATCAACGAACCTCTGCGAACAGGTTTAAAAGATTGCTGATATTACACTCCGGCGTTATTCGCAACAAACACAATGCTTTGGTTCACTTGCGAACGCGTATCGCGGCAACAACGCCCAAACATGAGAAGGAACTAAAGCGGAACCGCGTTTCTTCCCGTTCGGATGATTTGCGGCGGCATCTTCTATTATTTGGGATTCACATTGGACTCGAGCGAACTCGATAGCGCCGGGGACAGTCCCCGGCGCCCGGTCACCGGCCTCTCTTATGTTGTCGAAATCGCTGGATTAGTAGGCCGCCGGATTTTTGACCCTCCGCGGTTTTGAGAATAGAGTCTGGCCGCCCATGAGCGAGCAGAGCGGTTCATATCGGTATGAGAGGGTGAATGTGCGGCCCGGCTACGTCACAATCGAGAAAGGGCGGTTTGGCGGGAAACTGCGGGCCTTTTTCTCGGAGGGACCTTCCCCGGCCCGGGAGGAATACCGGGAGGGCAACGAGGAGTGGAGGCACGTGGCGGACGCTCAGTCGGTGCGCTTTGATCTGAAAGACACCCGTACGGGCGAAATCATCAAGCTCGACGAACTGTTAGGCCTTCTCTATTACGCAGGCGCTAAGCCGGACAGCGACCTCTACCGTCTGGGGGAACTGGCGCAGGAGAGGAATATCCACGTTTACGTGGCGATCCCCTGCGATATGGGGACGAAGGACAGGGAGAATCTGCCGCTCCAGAAACTCTCCGCATTGAATTTCGCGTTCAACGAGCGGCTGAAAACCCGGGAAAAGATGATCTTGATCCTACCGGATTATTTCGGCCTATATCAGGATCTTACCTACGGCGAGATCATGATCGACTTCAACCTGACATCCGTGGAGGCTAAGTGACCATGAAACTGAACGAAATCGCAGGGAAGCTGGAGCTGAAACCGGTGACGAAGAAGCTTTCGGAGGCCGACGTTACCGGAGTTTATATCTCCGACATGTTGAGCGACGTGATTGCGAACGCGAAGGCGGGAAATATCCTGGTGACGATCCAGGTGCATGCGAACGTGATCGCAGCCGCGAATTTGGTCGACATCTGCGGGATCGTCGTGACGCAGGGGAAGGAACCCACACCCGATGTCGTGAAGCTCGCCGAGAAGAACAACATCGCCGTCTACCTTACGGATCTGAACCGGTGGCAGGTGGCCACCAAGCTCTACGAGGCCGGCGTGCGATGATCGAGCGCCGCCGGGAGGGGGGGGCGGCTTTTCCGCTCGGCCTGAAGAAGCTCGTCAAGCTTCTCGATGGCGAGATCATTTGGGGAGCGAAGCTTATATCCGAAGCCGAGGTGAGCGGCTGCTTCGCTGCGGACCTGATGAGCGACGTCCTGGCGTTCTCGAGGCCGGGATCGCTTCTTTTGACGGGGCTCACGTCGGTACAAGCGGTGCACACGGCCGACGTGGCGGAGCTGAAGGGAATCGTCTTCGTGTCGGGCAAAAAGCCGCCGGAGGCCGTTGTGGAGCTTGCACGGAAGAAAGAGATTCCGCTTGTTCGGACGCGGCACGGCTTGTTCGACGCGTGTGGAATCCTGGCGAAAGCCGGCATCCGGGCTTCGATGAAGTGACGACGAGCGGAAACAGCGAGGTTCTGTTCACGGAGAGTTTCGTGATTGTGGGCAATGACTATGAACACGGAGGGGAAGTGGCCACGCGAGTGAAGGTGATCATGAAGGAGTTGGGGATCGACCCTTCCGTGATCCGCCGGGTTTCGATCGCGAACTTCGAGGCTGAGATGAACGTCATCATGTACGCCCGGGAGGGGAAATTTGAATTCTACGTCACGCCGGGCAAGGTCGAGGTGGTTTTGGCCGACCGGGGCCAGGGGATTCCGGACATCCCTCTCGCCATGCAGGAGGGATACTCCACGGCCACGCCCGAAATGCGGGCACGCGGGTTCGGGGCGGGTTTGGGGCTTCCGAACATCAAGAGAAACACCGATGAATTCGAAATTGAATCTTCGGTGGGGAGCGGGACCACACTTCGTTACAGCGTCCGCCTAACGTAGATATAGGAGTTGTTTCGATGGGCATTCGGGAACATTCGATCACGATCGACAAGGCCAAGTGCGTGGCCTGCGTGGAATGCTGCAAGGCCTGCCCCACGAAGGCCATTCGGGTGCGGGACCGGTTGGCTCTCATCGATGCTGACCTGTGCATCGACTGCGGCGAGTGCGTGCGCGCATGCCCCTACGAAGCCGTCCGCCCGATGATGTCGTCCCGCTCGGACCTGGGCCGTTTCAAATACAAAGTCGCCATGCCTTCGCTGACCGTGTACGCGCAATTCGGCCACGAGGTTCACCCCGGCCAGATTCTGGAGGGGCTCAAGCATCTCGGGTTCGACGATACGTACGATATTTCGTGGATGTGCGAGATGATCGGCGGCGCCACCGACGCGCATCTCTCCGAGAGCAAGGGGCCGTGGCCGAAAATATCGGTTACATGTCCGGCGATCCTGCGCCTGATCCAGATCCGATATCCGGATCTGGTGGCGCACGTGGTCCCGATCGAGACCGCCCGGGAGCTTTCCGCGAAGCTGTTGAGGCGCAAGCTGGTCAACGACCTTCATCTGGATCCGAAGGAAATCGGCATCTTTTTCATCACGCCCTGCACAGCCATCATGAACTCGATCGTGGCCCCGGTCGGGATCGGAGAGTCGTATCTGGACGGGGCCCTGTCGATCGCGGAAATCTACGGCCCGCTTCGGGATGCGATCGCGCGGGTTCCGCGGACGAAGAACACCGCGGAGTTGAGCCCGAAAGGGCTGCTTTGGGCGATGGCGGGAGGCGAGATCGCCGGCATGCGCAACGCCAACACGATGACCGTCCGGGGTTTGCAGGACATCCAGTTCGTTTTCGACCGGATCGAATCGGGCCGGTTCGCGGGCGTGGATTTCATCGAGGCGTACATTTGTCCCGACGGATGCGTGAACGGTCCGCTGACCGTCGAGGGACGCTATGCCGCGCATCGCACGATCCAGCGGCTCGCGAAGGAATTGGGGTCGTGCGCGCCGGTAAAAGAGGAAAAAGTTAGGGCTCTCTTGAGGGAGCATTTCTTTGATTTCGAGGACGAGATCCGCGCCCGGGAGCTCAAAACGGCGGGCGGCGATTTGCGCGGCGCGGTCGCGCGCCGCAAGAAGCGGGAAGAAATCCTGAGCCGGCTCCCCCGCAAGAATTGCGCCGCGTGCGGCGCTCCGGATTGCCCCACGCTGGCGGAGGACATCGTCCGTAACGAGGCGAAGCTGGAGGACTGCGTGTTCGTCGAGCTGGAGAGACTTCGAAAGGAGAAGCTATGAGCAAAGAAATGCTGGTGCTGGATCTGCGTTGCCCGCACTGCAAGGCTCCCTTGACCACGGGAACGAACGTGAAACTGGACGCCCACGTGAAGGACACACACCAGGACGGAGAGATCTTCCTGAGCGCGATCTTCGGCGACTATTCGCTCGAGACGGAATTGGAGATCAAGAACGGGGACCTGGTGGAGTTTCGCTGCCCCAAGTGCGACATGAGCCTTCTGGTGGCGACCAGCTGCAAGCTCTGCCGGGCGCCCATGGCCTCGCTGAATATCAAGGACCAGGGGTACATCGAGTTCTGCTCGCGCCGAGGATGCAAGGGCCACGCCCTGGGCGGCGTGGGCGACATCGATCAGATGATGCAGCTCATGAACAAGATGTTCGAGACGCCCTACGATTGAGGCAAGGAGAGGAAATGGATCCGCACCGACAATTCGATCTGCGCACGCAGCACTGGACCGGCGAAGAGGGGAAGCTGATCCCCCTGCTCCAGAAGGTCCAAGCGCAGGAAGGATTTCTCAGCCGGGAGTGCCTTCAGGAAATTCACGAGAAAACGGGCGCGCCGTTGGCGGCGATCTACGGCGTGGCGACGTTTTATTCGCAGTTCCGGCACCGTCCCGTGGGAAAAAACATCGTCCGTGTCTGCCACGGCACGGCCTGCCACGTGAACGGCGCCAACGACATCACGAAGGCGGTCCAGGACCGGCTTCAAATCGGTGACGGGGAGACGACGAAGGACAGGCTCTTCACGCTGGAAACCGTGGCGTGCCTAGGGTGCTGCAGTCTGTCTCCGGTCATCATGGTCGGTAGCGTCACGTACGGGAAACTCACGACCAAGGAAGTGCGCAAGGTGCTCAAGAAATACCAGGACCAAGGGGGTTCGAAATGAACCGGATCCTGGTGGGGCTTGGGACCTGTGGAATCGCGGCGGGGGCGGAGGAAACCTATCGCACGCTGGCGGAGCGGCTGGCCGCGCGAAAGCTCCCCTGGGAGCTGGTCAAAACCGGCTGTGTCGGAATGTGTTACCGCGAACCGATGGTGGAGATCCGGGGGGAGGACGGGGAGCGCTTCACCTACGGGGACGTCACGCCCGAAAAAGTGGACCGCATCCTCGACGAGCACGTGGCGGCATCCCGACCGGTCGATGAGTGGCTGGTCTGGACGAACAACGGGAAGGGGGGCGAAAAAGCGTTCCTGGACCGGCAAAAGCGGATCGTGCTCCGCAATTCGGGATTCATCGATCCCGAGCGGATCGAGGATTACGTCGCCCAGCAGGGATACAAGGCGCTTGAACAGGTTCTCAAAGCCGGAAACCAGGAACAGTTGATCGAAACGATCATCGAGTCGGGCCTTCGCGGCCGCGGCGGCGCCGGATTTTTGACGGGCATGAAGTGGCGTCTCACGCGCATGGCGGCGGGCGAACAGAAGTACATTATCTGCAACGCCGACGAAGGGGATCCCGGAGCGTTCATGGATCGCTCGGTCCTGGAAAGCGATCCGCACTCCGTCCTGGAGGGAATGGCGATCGCCGGCTTCGCCATCGGCTCCAACCACGGCTACGTGTACGTCCGGGCCGAGTATCCGAAAGCCATCGAAAGGCTGAATATCGCCATCGCCCAAGCCGAGAAGCAGCATCTGCTCGGCAAGAACATCCTGGGAGCCGGATTTGATTTCGAGATCCGCCTCAAGGAGGGAGCCGGCGCGTTCGTATGCGGCGAGGAAACGGCGCTGATCCAGTCGATCGAGGGGAAACGCGGTATGCCGAAGCTCCGGCCGCCGTTCCCGGCGTCAAAGGGCCTTTGGGATTGCCCCACGTCGATCAACAACGTCGAGACGTTCGCCAACGTGCCGTGGATCGTCCTCAACGGCGCTTCCGCGTTCAATTCACTGGGAACCGAGAAGAGCAAGGGGACGAAAGTCTTCGCGATGGCCGGCAAGGTCAAGCGGGGCGGGTTGGTGGAAGTCCCGATGGGGATCTCCATTCACGATATCGTCCACGGGATCTGCGGCGGCATCAAAGAGGATAAAAAATTCAAAGCGGTGCAGATGGGAGGCCCCTCGGGAGGCTGCATTCCGGCGGAACTCGCGGACACCGTGATCGATTATGAATCCATCAACAAGACGGGCGCCATCATGGGCTCGGGCGGCCTGGTCGTGATGGACGAAACCACATGCATGGTGGACGTGGCCCGCTTCTTTCTGGATTTCACGCAGAGGGAGTCGTGCGGGAAGTGTACGTTCTGCCGCGTGGGGACCAAGCGGATGCTGGAAATCCTTACCCGCATCACCGAAGGCAAAGGGCGGGAGGGCGACATCGACCTGCTCGAGCGCCTGGCGAACTTCGTAAAGAACAACTCGCTCTGCGGCCTGGGACAAACGGCGCCGAACCCCGTTCTCACGACGCTCAAGTATTTCAGGGCCGAATATGAGGCGCACATCAGCAACAAGCGTTGCCCGGCGCATCAGTGCCAGAAGCTCTTGACGTACACGATTACGGAGGCCTGCAACGGTTGCATGGCCTGCGGGAGGGTGTGTCCCTCCAAGGCGATTTCCGGTGAACTCAAGAAACGGCATGAGATCGACACGTCCCAGTGCATTCAATGTGACGAGTGTTACAAGACGTGCCGGTTCCACGCGATAACGAGGATGTAGGAATGGCGCTGGTAAAACTGGAAGTTAACGGCAAGAGAATCATTGCGGACAGCAAGCAGACGATTCTGGAAGTGGCCCGGCAAAACGGAATCGACACGATTCCGACGCTTTGCCACGACGGACAATTGGAGCCGTTCGCTTCCTGTTATTTGTGCGTCGTGAAGGTCAAAGGAGCGCGCACGTTGCTTCCCGCCTGTGCCACGAAAGTGGCTGCCGGAATGGTCGTGGAAACCGACAACGCGACCGTCCGGGAATCCCGCAAAGCCGCTCTGGAGTTGATCTTGTCGAATCACTACGCCGATTGCGTAGGCCCCTGCCAGCTGGCTTGTCCCGCCGGAATCGACATCCAGGGATACCTGGCCTTGGCGGCGTTGGGAAAATTCGAGGACGCCATCCGCCTGATCAAACAAGACAACCCTCTTCCCGCCATCTGCGGCCGCGTGTGTACCCGGCCCTGCGAGGTGAAAGGATGCCGGCGCAACCTCCTCGATGAGCCGGTGGGAATCGACTACATCAAGCGATACTTGGCGGACATGGACCTGGGCAGGAAGGAGCCGTTCCGGATGAACGCTGCGCCGTCCACGGGCAAAAAGGTGGCCGTGATCGGAGGCGGGCCTGCCGGTCTCTCGTGCGCGAATTATTTGGCGCTACGGGGCCACGAGGTCCACATCTTCGAGAGCCTCCCCGAAGCGGGGGGGATGCTCCGGTACGGAATTCCCGAGTACCGGCTTCCCAAGGAGATTCTGGATCTGGAGATCGGCCAGATCCTGGATCTGGGCGTCAAGCTCTCCACGAACGTGGCGCTGGGGAAGGATTTCACGATTTCGAGCCTCAAACAGGAAGGCTACGGCGCGATCTTCCTCGGGATCGGCGCATGGGACAGCTCTTCCATGCGGGTCGAGAACGAGAACGTAACGGGAGTCCTGTCGGGGATCGAATTCCTCAAGGCTTTCGGCCTGCGCAAGAAACCGGAGGTCTACGGCACCGTCCTGGTCGTGGGAGGCGGAAACACGGCCGTCGACTGCGCCCGAACGGCGTTGCGCCTCGGCGCGAAAGATGTCCAGATCCTGTACCGGCGGACCAAGACGGAAATGCCGGCAAACCCGATGGAGATCGAAGAGGCCGAACATGAAGGCGTAAAGATCGATTTCCTGGTGGCGCCGCAAAAAGTGGTCGAAAAGAACGGGCGGGCGGCTGCGGTCGAGTGCATCCGGATGGAGCTTGGAGAACCCGATGCCAGCGGCCGGAGAAGCCCGAAACCGATTCGCGGTTCCGAATTCGAGATTTCGTGCGATTTCGTGATCGCGGCAATCGGCCAAAACACGACGGTGTCGAGCCTTCTGGACGGGCACGTGGGCAATTTCCTCCCCTTCGGCGAGACGCTCAATCTCACCCGCTGGAACACGATTGCGGTCCAAGAGGGCACGTTCGAAACGAGCGTCGAGGGGGTGTTTTCCGGCGGAGACGTCGTTACGGGCGCCGCCACGGCCATCGAGGCGATCGCGGCGGGGCGCAAGACCGCTCACGCGATCGACACGTATCTTAAGGCCGGCAAGGCGCTCCCCGAGCCCAAGGAATTCAACAGCCGCAAAGACGGTTACCGGCAGGTCACGAAAGAGGATCTGCGCGCGGGGTCGAGGTACGCGCGGCGCGCGATGCCCCTCCTTCCCGTGGAGGACCGGATCCGTGGCTTCGCCGAAGTGGAACAGGGCTATGCCCCCGAGGACGTGATCAGCGAGGCCCATCGCTGCCTGGAGTGCGGCTGCCTCGCTCTCTTTGACTGCCAATTGAGAAAGTACGCGACGGAATACAACGTCGACATCAGGTCGTTCCAGGGGGAGGCGAAAGAATATCCTCTGGACCGCACACACCCCTTGATCGAACTGGACCCGAACAAGTGCATTCTTTGCGCGAGGTGCGTGAGGGTGTGCAGCGAAGTGGTCGGGGTGTACGCCTACGGCTTCATCAACCGCGGCTTCAACACCGTCGTGAAACCCTCCATGGGGCGGTCTCTCCTCGAGACGGACTGCGTCTCCTGCGGGTTGTGTGTCGACACGTGCCCGACGGGAGCCATTGTCGAAAAAGTGCCCCTGGCGAAACCGGGGCCGTGGAAAACGGAAGCGGTGGAAAGCGTCTGCGCTTATTGCGGCGTGGGATGTTCGCTTTCGTACGACGTATACGGAAGCACGCTTGTAAAGGTTTCGAAAAGCCGCAATGATGGGGACACCCTTAAGGGTGTCCCCCTTGGCGGAAATCACTGCAAGCGCGGCCGGTTCGGCTACAACTACGTTCAGGCTCCCGACCGACTGGTGAAACCCAAAATCCGTGCGGGGAGGGAGCTGCAGGACACGACCAGGGAGGACGTGGCGGACCACACCGCCATGCGCCTCAAAGAGCTCATCCGCAAATACAGCGGGTCCCAGATCGCGGTGTTCGTGTCGCCCCGGATGACGAACGAGGAGATCTATCTCGCTCAGAAGTTCGCGCGCGTGGTTTTGAGGACGCACAACGTCACTTCGTTCGCGAACCTGTTCAACCGCGAGTTCTCGTGCCCCGAGGTCGTCTCGACGGCCTCGTATCCGGATCTTCTGGACGCCCAAACGGTCGTAGTCGTCAACTCCGATACGGATGAGGAGCATTTTGTCGCGGACCTCTTGGTGAAGCGTTCACTCCGCCAGGGCGGACACCTGATCTACATCGGGCCGAAGGAGAGCCGCGTATCCCGGTTCGCCGAGGTTTTCATTCCGTGTGAGGACGGGAAACAGGCGGAAGTCGTGACCAGGCTCAAAGAGGCCGTGGAAGGAACGTGGTCGAAGCAGGATGGGAAGGGCGGTTCGGCTTCGGACCCGATCGGGCGGGCGGCGAAAATCCTCTCCAAGAGCGTTCTCAAGGTTCTCGTCTTCAACAAGGACTACCGGGGACTTCGCGTGCCCGGGGATGAGCGAGTTTTTGCATCGGCGGCGAAGTCACTGGGATGCTCGATTTTGGCGCTTCGGGAAAAATCGAACGCGCAGGGGCATGCCGACATGGGTGCCGACCCGCAGTGGCTTCCGGGGTACGTTTCCTCCTTGGATCGCGAGGCGACGGACGATCTGGAAAAAGAGTGGTGCGTGGTCTTGCACGATCTGGAAAAGCCCACGGCTGATCTGGCTGAGGCGTTCCGGAAGAAGAAGATCAAAGTGGCCGTCATCCTCGGTGAAGACCCGTTGGGGAGCGAGACGTTTCCGAAAGATCTGCGGGACGGCCTGGATGCCGTCGAGTTCTTGATCGTGGGCGATCTGTTTCTGACGGCCACGGCTGCGGCCGCGAACGTCTTTCTGCCGCTTTCAAGCACGGCGGAAACGAGCGGAACGATGACGAACTCGGAACGCCGCGTGCAAAAGCTGTCGCGCGCGGTCCCGCCCAGGTCGGGGATGGAAACGTGGCAGATCCTTTGTGAGATCGCGGCGAAGATGGGGTACCGCTTCAAGATGAAATACGCCGGGACGGCGGAGATCACGGACGAGATCCGCCGCGTGACCCCGATTTACCGGCCGGTTCAAGCCGGCAGTACCGACGCCACTGCGATCTGGGATGCGTCGGCGTTTCCGCTCAAGACCCGGGAAGGCGACGGGAAGGCCGCAAAAAAGGCGATTCGTCCGGTTGGGACGCTGGCGTTCGACAATCTGGAGACGCGCTTCGAACGGTGGTTCGGTGAAATCTTCAAAGAGGCCCGCAAGTCGCTCCATGCTGAGATACCCAAGCAGGTCAGCGTGGAGCCCGAACAACGCGTTTCCGCACCACCGGCGTAGAAGACGAGGCGATAACGGGCCGGTCACCCGCACGCAGGCAACCGGTGATCCGCCCGCGGTATCGGTTTCCGTGAACCGATTCGGACCCCGAATCTCCGCAAGATTTCCACTTTGACGGAATCGGCGTAACTTCGGGTTTATGCGCCTAAGAAAGATTTCCCTTCGTGTATTGTTCGCACTGTCTTTTGCTTTCGGCCTGATGTCCCGGTGGGCGATCGCCGACGAACCTGTACGGGAGCCGCGACAAGGCTTCTTCCTGGGCTTCGACGTGGGAGGTGGCGGAATCACGCTCAACGGCTTGGACCGCGGGGCATTCTTGGGCGGAATCAAGATCGGCGGGGGTGTGAGCGAGAAAGTCCTTCTGATGGGCGAAACCAGCGGCGCGGCCACATCGATCGACGGGGATACCGTGGGAATTTCCGGCATCTATTTCGCCACGCAATGGTTTTTCGCGGATAATTTTTACGTGCGCCCGGGAGTCGGATTCGCGGTTCTGCGGACGGCTTCAGGTCATATAAGCGCGGAAAGCGACGCCGGATTTTCAGCGGCGGCAGCCGTCGGTTATGAGTTTCGGTTGACCAAGCGATTCGCGATGTCCCCGGAAGCCAAGGGCAGCTACGCCCGTATCCAAGGCGGGAACGTCGGCGCGTACGGTGCGGCTCTGGATCTTCGCTGGTACCTCTAGGCCCACGGGCTGAAGACGTCGGATAATTCGGGGGCCCGTCGTGCCCCTAATTGTAACCCGAAATTCAGTTACAAGGATTTGTCCCGATGCTGTCGGGCAGCAGGAAGTTGTCCGCCGTCAGCACTTTCCAACCCCTGTTGAGGAAGTCGGTGTATCTCTGGGTGGCTGCGGGAGGCTCGCTCGGACCGTTCGTGAAAAAGCCCTGGTTGCCCACTTCGGCTCCGCACTCGGGTTCGTCGACCGAAAGGGCGGTCCCGGTGCGCCAGAAAAGCATCAGCGCGATCTGGTATTTCGGGCCTTGGTCCCAGGCGATTTCCACAGGGAGCTTGTCACCCGTGTGGAATGCGATTGTGGACAAATTACAAACCAGCGCGCTCGCATGTGTTCCGTCGTTATCGATCCACTTCTGGTCCCACGTCGTACCGCCGTCCGGTGAAAGGTTCATCACGGCGCCGTCGTCGGCCAGAATCGCAAATTGATATTCCCCCTCCGGATCGGCGATTCCGAGTTGGATCTGCGTCGCGATGAAGAGGGCGAAGTATTCGATGAGAGCGTTCCCATTCCTGTCCTTGAGAAGATTGCCCTGCGCGTCCGTAAAGCCCTGGTCGAAATAGGAAGTCTCTTTGTTGAGACGGCTCAGAAAGACGTTGTTGAGGACCTGCGTGATATTCGGCATTCCGGGGACGAAGTCGCTTGCGTTGAAAGCGTAATTCGTCACCGGGTCCATATACGTCAGCGTCGCGACGAGGCCGCTGGTCGAACTCACGGGGTCGCCCGTTCCCAAAGGGTCACAGATCGGCGGCGGCGTCGGGTCGGTCGCGGGATTATCGCCGGGATCCGTGTCCCCTGTCGTGGTGATAGTGGGAGTATCGGAACCCGAAGAAGGCGGTTCCCCGATATCAAAGCCAAAGGACCCCGATGAAACGAAGCGGTAGTTCGAATTACAGCCCCCTGCGAGAAGAACCGCGAACGTGAGAATTGTTATGCCCGTAAATCTAATCATCGCACTCTCCCACCAAAGAAAACTGCAGGATTCGTGCCATCGCGGCAACAAAAGGTGCGTAGTAACTATTTAATATAACTACATATTGTCGTATTGATCGGTGTTTCGGAACTATTCTCTATGCAATCATTTCACATGGGCGAACCTTTTTGCGCAGGTGCTTTGGTCCGGTGAATTGACCAAGGCTTTTTCGCGTGGAACCCGGGCTTCAGATGCAGGGGTCGGTTCCGGTGCTGTCCGGCAGGAAGAAATTGTCCGCGTTCAGCATCTTCCAGCCGTGCGAAAGAATCGTGTCACAATTGACTGTGCCTTCCGGCCCACTCGAGGAATCCGCAAAGAAATAGCTGTCATCCTGCGTGGGTCCGCAAAGGGGTTCCTCTATCTTAAGATCGTTGCCGGCGCCGGCATTCTCCGCCGTTGTTCCTGATCTTGTCTGGAGACGAAATATTGTGTTGTTGGCGCGTTTGGAATGTTTTCAAAATGAATGTTTACAAAATGTCCTGAGTTCGCCAAGTTGTAATTGCACAGTTGGCGATTTAGCAGAGTTGTAGGGGGTATCAATTATGCACATTCGCACGTACTGGATCATCGGCGGGTTCTCCTTTTTGGGGCTTTTTTCGGTTCCGGCATGGGCCGTTGATGGAGACACCGACCAGCCGATGTTGAACCCTCCGCGGTCAACTGCGGAACGAGCCCAACCCTGCATCCAGAAAATCTATGAAGAGCTGGGGATAGAGCGGGACGGGACGTTCGATCTTACCGGTTCGCACGACATGGTGAGGCTGGACATCGCCACCGAACTCGCCGCCAGCAATTGCGCGAAGGCCACTCAAATTGTGCGCAGGTATCTCAACACACTTTTTGAAGCGGTCGCCATAAAGCAATCCAAACTCGGATTTAAGGCGAACCTTGAGAAAATCCACAGCGTACGGATCGAAGACTGCTCCATGCCTTGGCGGTACTACGCGATTGTTAATGGTATGGGCCTCGTATCGTGGAAAAAGGAGCACCGCGTTCTAGGGCTGGGAGTCTTTCGTCCCCCTCTTAATCGGGGAGCGGTGGACGTCGACAGAGATTCAACGTTTGTTGCCGAACAGCTGCCGGGAGCCTTGGAGGATGATTGGGATCTCCGAGTCGCCGGCATGCCGTCACCGCGCGGATCGAAGGACTATAGGTAAATCCGGCATTAAGAATCGTGCTGGATAGCCCACCGGAAACCCGCTGGGCTCTTTGTTTTTACGCCTCCGGCTTGCGGATCACGCCCTGGTTCGTTCTTCCGTTCATCTTTACGATGAGCGAGCAACTACGCAGATGGCCCTTTTCACCAACCTGTCAGTTGCAGGGGTTCGTCCCGATGCTGTCGGGCAGCAGGAAGTTGTCCGCGTTCAGCACCTTCCAACCGTGCGAAAGAAACGTGTCGAAATTGGCTGTTGCCACGTTCAATCCACTTGGCCCGGCATTCTCCGATTGTCTTATTGGTTTCTTTGAAACAACGAAATGTCACATTATATTGGGACGGTTCGGCTTCATTTTTGTAATGTAGGCGCATATGGGGGTATCAACTATGCACATTCGCACGTACTGGATCATCGGCGGTTTCTCCCTTCTGGGGCTTTTTTCGGTTCCGGCGTGGTCCGTTGATGGAGACACCGACCAGCCGATGTTGAACCCTCCGCGGTCAACTGCGGAAAGAGCCCAACCCTGCATCCAGAGGATCTATCAAGAGCTAGGCATAGAGCGGGACGGGACATTTGATCTTACCGGTTCGCACGACATGGTGAGGTTGGACATCGCCACCGAACTCGCCGCCAGCAATTGCAAGAAAGCGACTCAGATCGTGCGCAAATATCTTAAGGAAATCTCTGAAGCCGTTGACAAAAAGGACTCCACACGGGGGTTCAAAACGAATTTGGGAAAAATCCAAACCGTACGGATCGAAGACTGCTCCATGCCTTGGCGCTTCTACACGATCGTAGCGGGGATGGGGCCCGTATCGTGGAGGAAGAACCATCGGGTTCTCGCTCTGTGCGTGTTTCGGGCGCCTTTGAATCCATGGGCGGTCGACGTTGACAATGAGACAGCAGCTGTTGCCGATCAACTGCCATGGGTTCTGGAGGATGACATGACCACGGTAGGCACCAGCGCACCGTCGTCCAGGCCGATGGATGGACTATAAGTAAATCCGGCATTAAGGATCGCACAAGAGAGCCCATCGGAAACCCGCTGGGCTCTTTGTTTTTACGCCTCCGGCTTGCGGATCACGCCCTGGTTCGTTCTTCCGTTCATCTTCACCAGGAGAGGCCGGGCGAAATGAAGCAACCGGACGTGGCTGTCGTGGGCTACGGCCGGTTGGGTCGCCAGCCACTCCCAATCCACGAATCCCTCCCCAAGCTCGGGATTGACGGTGAAGTACCCCGCCTGAAACGATGTGAGATTCTGGAAGAAATGACTTCCCTGCGACGGCGTGATCCGGATGTCGCGGAATCCCGCCTCCACGATGACCTTGGCGCCGCTGATCTGATCCCACGTTACGGGGATCCCCAGCCATGGATCGGCTGACCCCCAGCGCCCCACGCCGATCAAGAGATACGGCGCACCCCGCTCCGAAAGCTCCGCGTTGAACCTGGCCACGGCTTGAGCCGCCTCGCGGCTGAGCGCCCGGTCGAACCTATGGAAGTCCACGACGATGGCATCGCGCAGGTGATCCAGCTTCCCGTGGCCGAGCACTCTTTGGCTTTTGCAGAGAAGCAGTGCCGGGTCCACCTCCTCCACTTCCAGTTCCTCGGCCTCCTGCGACGGGACCATCGGCCTCATTTGAAGAACGCCGAAGTCGTGGATCTGGTCCGATGAAGCAGTGAGCTGCGCGGCGAATTCGATCTCGATCGGGCAATTCATTCCTTGCCTTCCGAACTCCAAAAGCCGGGTTAGGATCTGCGCAAGCGGGAACATGCCGTGTTTCAGGACGGAAGCGAAGCTCACCAGGCGCACACCCGGGCGCGAAAGGCCGTCATAGACAGCGCGGTTCTCTTGAGAATATGTCGAACCGAGAGCGAATAACGTGCCGTCGGTTTCCGCGGTCTCCAGGTCGAAGAGTGTCTCGCGCATGGCCTGGCTGGAGCTCACGGCCGAAGAACGCTCCAGACCGAGCGCCCAAAACTGGCGCTGGGAGTTAGCTAGAATGTCCTCCACCGAGGAAAATTGGAGAAGGTTCTTCGGATACCGTGGGCAAAACGTCAGGCATTTCTCGCCTTCCACCACCGTGCGTCCCATGCCGAGTGCCACGGCAGCCACGCCGTCTTCCGATGTGGCGGGAGCCACGGGATAGAAATTGTGGGAGCGCGCCACCCCCGACAAGTCGGGATAGAAACGGGGGCCGTGCGGGCCGCCCACGACTCTTTGCACGATGACCGCCATCTTTTCCTCTTCGAGGCGATACGGCGTGGCGCGCAGGTAGCCCTTGGCACGGCGGCTGAACGTTGAGGCGTACACGCGCTTCACCGCCCGGACAAGCTGTTCCACGCGCGTCGAAAGGTCCGGATCACGATTCGCGAGCATGAACGTGTCGTAAACACCGGTGAAGGGCTGATACTGGGAATCCTCGAGCAGGCTGGAGGACCGCACCGCAAGGGGCCAGTGCACCGCTGCCAAAAATGCCTCGAGATGGGACACGACGTCCTGTGGGAGACGTGCGGCGGAAAACCGGCGCTGAATCTCTTCGTCGTCCGCGGCGTTGATGGCCCAGTCCAGAAGGTCGTTTTCCGAAAGGAAGCGGTCGAAGACGTCGGTGGCGAGCACAACCGACGGGGGAACACCGAGATGGACCCCGCGGAAATTATGATTCAGTTCGTGCAATCCGAGAAGACGGCGCACGAAGGCCAAGCCGCGGGCCTTGCCCCCCAGTGAGCCGGAGCCGATTCGGGTGAAGAAGGGCGCGGACGGATCGAAGTTGTGCCGATCGAAGTCGCCGACCAACAATTCCGCTTGCTCGTGCCGGTACTCCAAAAGGGAATCCGCCAGATTCCGGCGCAGGTGCTCGAACGTGGAGAAATCCGAGACCTTTCGCGGTCTGAGCTTTCGTGCCAGCGCGAACTCCGTGCGCGCCGTCAACCAATTCGAAAAGTGATTCCGTTCCGCGTGGTACGCGATGCTCTCGGCCGGAACGGTGAGCAACTTCTCCTCGAGAGAGCGGAGATCGGAGGCACGATCCGTTTCCCGGCCGTCGGGTAGGCGGAAGACGAAGTCGCCGAATGCGAAGTTTTCCACCATGAAGTGTCGTAAATCATGAAGCAGTGTCGGAGACCCTTTCCGTAGGAAAGCCGCCCCCTCGGAGGCGGCGCGCGCTTCGAGTTCGGGCTGGCCGGATTGAAGGAGGATCGGGAGGTCGGGAGACACCGAACGGATCATCCGAGCCAGCTCCAGTCCGGCGTGGGACGAGGCCTCTCGGTCCTTACGGAATTCGACGTCGGAGATGACGCCGAGCATGTGATCGCGAAACGCGGTGAAACGCTCCCACGCTTCCTCGAATGACGTGCAGAGGAGGATCTTGGGGCGCGCGCGCATCCGGACCAGCTTGTGCGCGAGGTTCATCCCCTCGCTCATGAGGCGCTCCGATTGGCGGATCAGTTCCGCGTAGATGACCGGGAGAAACGAGGAATAGTAGCGAACGTCGTCCTCGACCAGGAGGATCACCCGAACACCGGTGGTCCGGGTGTCATGCTCGACGTTCCGAAGGTCCTCGATCGAATTGACGATCGCCATCAAGATGCGGGGGCTCCCCTGCCAAAGAAAGCAACGGTCGATGTAGGAGGTGTCCTGGCGGGACATGAAGCGGCTCAGTTCCCGGTGGTCGTACGCGAGGAGCACGACGGGAACGTCGAGTCCTGCCGTTTTTACTTCCCGAGCGAGGCGGCTCGCATTCATGTCTCCGGGGTTCACCGTGGTCAGAATGAGATTGAACCGGCTCTCTTTCCGCGCGAGGAGGAGGGCCTCGGCGCCGCTCGAGACGTGCGTGATGCCCGGAGTGTGATGGAGGTGCAGTTCCAGCGCCTCGCTTACGATCAATTCGTTGAGCTGGCCGTCCTCCTGGAGCGTGAAGGAATCGTAAAGACTCGAGACCAGGAGGATGTCCTGCACCCGGTACGGCATGAGATGCTGGAAGCCGAGGAACGGCCCGTTCTCCCCCGGCTCAGGCGTGTGCCTAGGATCGTTCATTTCGGCGGATCTACCCATAATACAAGAAGGCGCGGGATGGAAGCCTCCATCCCGCGCCTTTTGTTACATTCTTTGCGCTACTACGGTTTAGACCACGCCTTGGTCCATCATCGCATTGGCCACTTTCAGGAAGCCCGCGATGTTCGCGCCGTTCACAAGGTTTCCTGGCGTGCCGTACTTGTCGGCCGCCTCGCTCGAAGCCTTGTGGATGCTCTTCATGATCTGCTGGAGTTTTTGATCCACCTCATTGCGTGTCCAGCTGTACCGCATGCTGTTCTGCGACATCTCCAGACCGGAGGTGGCCACGCCGCCGGCGTTGGCCGCCTTCGCGGGGCCGTACATCAGCTTGGCCTCCAGGAAGATTTTCGCTCCTTCCAGCGTGGTCGGCATGTTCGCGCCTTCGGAAACCAGCTTCACGCCGTTGCGTACCATGTTGGCCGCGTCTTTCCCGTTGATCTCGTTCTGCGTTGCACTCGGGAAAGCGCAGTCGGCTTTGATGTTCCACAGCGGGTTGCTGTCGGCCTTCGGGTCCGTGGCCTTGTACGTGGCGCTCTTGAACTTCGTCGCGTATTCCTGCATGCGCCCGCGGCGGACGTTCTTGAGTTCCATGACGTACGCCAGTTTGTCTCGGCTGATCCCTTCCGGATCATGGATTATTCCATTCGAATCGGAAAGCGTGACCGGCTTGGCGCCCAGATCGAGGAGTTTCTCGACCGTGTACTGGGAAACGTTTCCGCTTCCGGACACCAGGCACGTCTTGCCTTCGAAGGTCTGCTTGTGCGCCGCCAGCATCTCGTTGGCGAAGTACACGCAGCCGTACCCCGTGGCTTCCGGCCGGATCAGCGAGCCGCCCCAATTGAGGCCCTTGCCCGTCAATACGCCTGTGAACTCGTTCGCCAGCCTCTTGTACTGGCCGAACATGAAGCCGATCTCGCGGCCGCCCACGCCGATGTCGCCCGCAGGCACGTCCGTGTCGGGGCCGATGTGGCGCCACAGCTCGGTCATGAAGCTCTGGCAGAAGCGCATGACTTCGTTGTCGCTCTTTCCCTTCGGATCGAAGTCGGAGCCGCCCTTGCCGCCGCCCATCGGGAGCGTCGTCAGCGAGTTCTTGAATACCTGCTCGAACGCCAGGAACTTCAAGATGCCGAGGTTCACGGAGGGGTGGAAGCGGAGGCCGCCCTTGTAAGGGCCGATCGCGCTGTTCATCTCGATGCGGAACCCGCGGTTAACCTGAACGTTGCCTTGGTCATCCAACCACGGCACGCGGAACATGATTACGCGTTCCGGTTCAACGATGCGTTCGACGATCTTGGCCGCCCGATATTCGGGATGCCGGTCCAACACGAGGCTCAAGGACTCGACGACTTCCTGCACCGCCTGATGAAATTCAGGCTCCGCTGGATTCTTCGCCTTCACGTGGGCCATCAGACTGGTCACATAATCCTTGGAAGACATGGTGGGTAAAACTCCTTTCGATTCAATTGGTTATCCGCTTATGCGGACGATAGCGCCGGGCAATCTAGCGGGAAACATTTCAGGCGTCCAGCTTCTTATTACCAGTACGGGTCCAAATGGGGACACGTACCAATTAGGAAATTGCCAGCGAAATTGAGCACATGAACCAATTCAATTCCCTGGAGCCGCGAAATTCGTACGTGTCCCCAATTTTCGGGGTGTCTATTTGTTCTTTTTCGACGTGAACTGCTCGAGTTCGGTCTCGAGCATGGCGACGTGCTCTTCTTCTTCCGCCGCGAGTTCGCGGTAGATCTCTTTTTCAGGCCCCTCCGGCAGGTCCTGGGCTCTCTTTTGGAAATGATCGCGGGTCCGGATCTCCATCTCGATCGCCTTCTCGTACAGCGGCTCCACCTGCTCCGTGGGATTCCTGAAATCGATTCCTTTGAATAAATCGCGCGAGAGGAGGTCGTCGACACCGGGATTGAGCTGAAGGATCTCCTTCTCCATGTGCACGTGGTACTTCTCCTCGAGTTCCGCGATGTGATCCTGCTCTTTCAGGTACATCTGCTCGAAGATCGCCCGGATCAGCGGACTTTTCGCCCGTTGCCAGCCCAGCCGGTAGAAATGATACGAATCAATCTCGAACTGAACGGCTTCTTCGATCGCCCTCATCGACTGCACGTCTTCCGCCTTGTACGCCTTGACCACCTCGATCTTCCCGGCGCAGAGGTAGCAGCGGCCGTACGGTACGGCGAAGCCGGTGGAGAGCTTTCCGCAGCTCTTGCACTTCCACGTGTAGCGCAGGGCCGCGCAGCAAATGGAGTCGTCTTCCAATTGCTGATGACATTTGGGGCATTCCGAGGCCATGGCTCACTCCTTGTTGATTCCCATGTACTTGAGCATCGCGCGGGCGGCTCGCCGACCCGCCCCCATCGCGAGAATCACGGTAGCCGCGCCGGTCACGATGTCCCCTCCCGCATAAACCCCCGGGAGGTTGGTTTGCCCGGTCGCTTCATCCGTGACGATGTATCCCCACTTGTTCGTGGCGAGTCCGGGCGTGGTTTGCGCGATCACGGGATTGGCCGTAGTTCCCAGGGCGCAGACCACGGTGTCGACGTCGATTTCGAATTCCGATCCGGGGATCGGCACGGGCCTCCGCCTTCCCGACTCGTCCGGCTCGCCCAATTCCATTTTCTGGCACGTCATGCCGCCCACCCAACCGTGTCCGTCGTCCCGGATGCGCACGGGGGCGGTCAGCCACCGGAACACGACGCCCTCCTGTATGGCGTGCTCTAACTCCTCCACGCGAGCGGGGGATTCGGCCCGTGTGCGCCGGTAGACTACCTCGACCGATTCGGCTCCCATCCGGAGCGAGACGCGCGCGGCGTCCATCGCCGTGTTTCCCGCGCCCACCACGGCCACTCTCTTCCCCATTCCCACGGGTGTGTCGTAAAGAGGCTGGCGGAATCCCTGCATGAGGTTCACGCGCGTCAGATATTCGTTGGCTGAAAAAACGCCGTTCAGCGATTCCCCGGGGATCTTCATGAAACTGGGGGAGCCGGCGCCGGTAGCCACGAAAACGGCCGAATAGCCCATCTCGTTCATCAGCTTGGGGATCGTGAAGAGTTTCCCGATGATCGTGTCCAGCTCGATCTTCACGCCGAGCTTCTTTAGGTTCTCGATCTCGATGTCGATGATGTCGTTGGGAAGCCGAAACTCGGGGATGCCGTATTTCAATACCCCTCCCGAGACGTGCAGGGCCTCGAACACCGTGACGTCCACGCCCGCTTTGGCGAGATCCCCGGCGCAGGCGAGGCCCGCCGGGCCCGATCCGACGACGGCGGCCTTCTTGCCCACGGGCTTGGCTTTGGAAGTCTCCTCCCAGCCGCGCCCCACGGCAAAATCCGCTACAAACCGCTCCAGACGTCCGATCGCAACCGCCTCGAGCTTGATGCCGACAATACAAGCCACCTCGCATTGGGTCTCCTGCGGGCACACGCGGCCGCATACCGCGGGGAGTGTGTTCGCGTCCTTCAGGATCCGGTAGGACTCCTTGAGATCCTTGCGCCCGAGAGCGGCGATGAATCCGGGGATGTCGATCTCCACGGGACAGCCGGGTACGCACCTCGGCTTTTTGCATTGCAGGCACCGCTGGGCCTCGGAAACGGCCATGTCGAGGGAATAGCCCAGATTCACCTCGTCGAAGTTGGCCCTGCGGATCTCGGCCGGTTGCTCGGGAACCGGCACTTTCTTGGGAGCCACGGTCCGGATCGTCCTGACGGGCACTTTGTCTTGGGGCTGCGGCTCCGGATCCGGCTGCGGGAGAGGGATCAGGCTTTGCGGCATGGCCCGGGTCCGTGACGGGGCGACTGCCGCGTCCTTTCCGCCGGGGCCGAGCGACGCAAGCATTTCGCTCTCCCTCTTGTACCTCTCCATGGCTTCGGCTTCCTGGCGTGCAAAGCGCTTTTGGCGGAGCATCAGCTCGTCGAAGTCCACGGCGTGCCCGTCGAAATCGGGGCCGTCCACGCAGGCGAACTTCATCTTGCCGCCCACGGTCACGCGGCACGAACCGCACATTCCGGTCCCGTCCACCATGATGGAATTGAGCGAGACCATCGTCTTGATGTTGAGGGGCCGGGAAACATGCGCGCACGCCTTCATCATCACGAGCGGCCCGATCGAGACGATCAGCTTGGTGTCCGGATGTTTCTCGAGGACGGTCTTGAGGGCGTCCGTGACGATTCCCTTCGTCCCGTATGAGCCGTCGTCGGTCGTCACGACGAATTCGTCACTGTAGGCCTTGAATTTGTCCTGCCAGAACATGAGGTCTTTGTTTCGAAAGCCGATGATCGAAACCGTGTAGTTGCCGGCTTCTTTGTTGGCGCGAAGCTGGGGAAATACGGGAGCCACGCCCAAACCGCCGCCCACCAGGACCACTTTCCCGACCTTGGGGGCTTCGCTGGCGACGCCGAGCGGGCCGATAAAATCCAGGATCGAAGAACCCTCTTTGAGGGCCATCATCTGGTGCGTCGTCTTGCCGACCGCTTGGATGACGACCGTGATGGTCCCTTTCTTTCGATCGAAATCGGCCACCGTGAGGGGGATCCGTTCGCCGGTCTCGTCGATCCGGACCATCAGGAAGTGCCCTGCCTGCGCAGCTGCCGCGACAAAGGGGGCTTCCACCTCCCAAAGGAAGGTCACAGGCCCGAACTGCTCGCGCTTTACGATCCGGTACATACGAAGGCGGAACTTATACAAGTTGGCGAAAAATAGGAATTTGACTCGACGCCGGCGGACCACAGAAGGCCCAGGACCAGCCAATTCACAAGGGCAACGACACATGACGCGCGCGCATCAAAAGTATCCACAGGGGTGGCAATGTGGTATGAAAATACCAGCAGCAGCCAACTGTACCTTGGGGAGGGGAAGATGGAGGGGGCAGGTTTTGCGCACGGCGTCAGGCGCCGTTTGGTCGGCATTCCCGTAAGTTTGGTCGGCATTTGGGCGTTGTTTTGGTGCGCCCAAACTGCGGCCGCGGATCTTTCCACAAGTATTCCCGTTCATTTCAGCGTTGGTCCCGATTGCAGCCAGGATCTGGTCGTTTCGACGCTGAAATCCGCGAAATCGACGGTTCTGATCAACGCGTACGAGCTTCGTGATTCTCTCGTCACGGACACCCTCGTTGCGTTGATTCGGAGAGACGTCAAGGTGCTGGTGCTCGTGGAAGCGAATCCCGTCGGACTGATTACGCAGACCAGCGTGAAGGATCTGCAGACGATCCAGGATGAAATGAATCAACATGTCGACCCGGCGGGCCGTTGGAATCGGATCTGGCTGATCGGGGCGCCCCCCAAGCAGAAGGGCCGCTATAGCTTTGATCATGCGAAATATATGGTGATCGATTCGAACCTCGTCTTTGTTTCTTCCGACAACTTCGTGGAGCCCGCGTTTCCCGATTCCGGGCTTACGGGCTATCGAGGATGGCAAGTGGCCGTGGAGGATCCGATCCTTGCGAACGCCGTCACGGATATTTTCCACGAGGACTTGGATGCGTCCTTCGGCGACGTTCAGGACTTCAAGCAGGCCAAGCTTCGCGTGACGACCAAGTCCAGTCGGCCTCTGGCACCGAGGAAGGCCGACTTATCCGAGGAGTCAGGTCTGGCGGCAGCCGTCACGCTCATCACATCTCCGAACACACCGCGTCCTGATGACGGCGTTCTGGGCCCGGGGGGCTCGACGGACGCTCTTGTGAAGGTCATGCAAAACGCCCATTCACACCTGGAATTCGAGATGCTGTCGCTTCCGCTGTACTGGCAGGCCGGGGGGGGAGGGAAAAACGTGAGTCCACTGGTGTCCGCAGTCGTCACAGCTGCGAAGGCCGGAGCCCAAGTGCGGGTGTTGCTGAACGACGAAAGTGTCTTCGGTATGTCGGCCGAGGACCCGCCGCCGGAAATGAGTATGATCGAAAGCGCGAATAGGAACGAAGCCACGGTCGCGTACCTTCAACATGTGGCCCGGTGCCAGAACCTTCCTCTTCACGCCCGGATCGTGAATCTTGCCGCGGCCGGACTGCTCGTCCTCCACAACAAAGGCCTCCTTTTGGATGATGGGTTGAACCGGGAATACGCCCTGATCGGTTCCATAAACGGCACAAAGGGCTCCGCCATGGACAATCGGGAAGTGGCTCTGCTCGTTCAAAGCACGGATGCGTCCAAATATTACGGAGAGGCCTTTCAGCGGGATTGGAATGCCTCGCCCGAGGTCGCGGATTCGACCCCCTGCGAATAGCAAACAAGAGCCTTCCCTGATGGGATATGGAGAAACGCCGGGGGATCCACGCCGATCCCTTTGCGGCTTAGCGGATCAATTGTCCACTGCTTCGGATCTCGTCGCCGTCCCCGTTACGATAATTCCGCTGCCGTCATTTTTCTCAGGTTCGAAATATCGGAAAGTGACCGACTCAAGGCTGTAGAGTTTCCCGTTTCGTCCCCGAACGGGCGGATCATCTTCCTTTCTGGGAAGAGACCTTGTTACCTTTGTCAAACAACCTTCGAGCGTACTGCCCGTCGTAGACACCGTGGAACCCTCAGTCGGCATCTTGATTACAAGCGTGAAGCGGTCCTGTATCGGGCGTGGAAGGTCGGAACCCACGCGCGCTCTTTCGTACCACGGAGTTATCACGCAATTCCCGGCGTAGGCCAGGCACGGAAGGATAGGGGAGGCTAAAGCCGCTAAATATATTGCCAAGACCTTTCCCATGTTTCCCTCTTTTCACCGTTGGGGTGCAGTCTGGTCCCTCCGGCTGTGGCTCGTCAAGGGCCCCTCCGGGGTAGCAAATTCCACTACTTGGCTCGTTCGGTGTGCCTTTGCGGCTGTAATTGGGCAAGACGGGCTTGAAGAGCGCGGATCAGAATCTGGTTCATCTGCGGAACGGACGTCGTGGCCACATTGTTGTGCTCGAAAACATCGAAGATGGCGTCGAACGTGACTCTCAGAAGTTCGGCGTCAGGCGTATTTTCCAACCGCTGTCCCAAGAATCCCCGCACAGGTGCCAACGCAAGATGCGGCTCCGCTTGCGTCCATGTCCGGGCGTCGCAATGATTCTCAAAACTTCGCGGCGCTATTGTCGAATCTCGCGAAGCCTTCTTGTAAAGCAGGCGCGTTCGTTGCACGAAGTTTGATTCCGATTCGATGAAGGATCCGTAATTCGTGCGCAGCGCGTTGGCGATCACTTCGGGATCCTTAAGGACGATTACGGCAAGAAGATCCGCCCACAGCTCGTTAAATGCGGCGGACGTGCCGACATAATCCGGAACCATGGCAGGGACAAACCGCCAGAACCAGTGTTGGACCGGATTGATGTGCTTTCGGGCTACGAACTCCGAGACGAAAACGAAATGTCCCGCTTCGTGGATCGTTTCGGCGGCCAATTCTTTGGGCGAAAGTTTCGGGGGAGCATCGATCCGCACAAGATTAAGTGACGCGTCGAGAACTCCTTCAACGAAGGGGTCGCCGCGATTGGAAATGGCGTCACTGAATTCTTTGTCGGTTTCGAATTGTTCGATTTGAACGTTCAGGTCTCCCTCGTTGAATCGCATCCCGGCTTGCTTTGCCAAGGCAAACGCTTGTTTCAAGCCCTCCTTGGTAGCTTGGAGTTCGCTTGAATCCACGCCCCGTGTCCACAGGATATATCGCGAGGCAGCCGAGACCGGGGCGGCCAGGCAGAAGGCGCAGATGCAACACAAGGCGCCGAAAATGGGGCGAACGATTCTTTTCACCATCCGTATCTGCTTGCTGAAAATTCTCATTTCTTCTCTCCACCCCATACCGCTGCAAGAGGCGTTCCTAGAAGGAGCGGACGAATAGTTAATAATATTAACTAGTTGTAAATTCACAGGTGCCGAAAATCGGATCACTCCTGGGAGGGAAAAGTCTCAACGAAGCAATGAGTGGTTTTCTCTCCTCAAACATTCGCTACACCTTGACTGGAGAAAAGGAGGGCCGGGGGCCTTTTCGGCGTCCTTTGAATTGTGATAACCGTCGGCCTTATGCGAGCGATAGTCATCGATGAATTCGGCGGGATTGAACAACTGAAAGAACGGGAGCTGCCCACGCCCGTTCCGACGGACGAGGAGGTATTGATCAAGATCGCGTACGCGGCGGTGAATCCCGTGGATTGGAGGATCCGGCAGGGACAATACAAGGAGCGATTCTCGTACGGGTTTCCGGTCATCCTGGGTTGGGATGCGGCCGGCACGATCGTGAAGTGCGGGCGGAACGTGCAAAGGTGGAAAAAGGGCGACGAAGTTTACGCCTATTGCCGCAAGCCCCAGGTTCAGTGGGGAACGTATGCGGAATACGTTTCGATTCCGCAGGAGTTCGTGGCGACCAAGCCGAAAAAGGCTTCATTTGCCGAGGCTGCTGCGATTCCTCTGGCGGGGCTGACGGCTTGGCAATCCCTTTTTGATTCCGCGCACCTGAAGCGCGGGGAGGGCGTTCTGATTCACGCCGGTGCGGGGGGCGTGGGTGGGTACGCCGTTCAGTTCGCCAAATGGGCCGGTGCGACAGTCATCACGACGGCGAACCGGAAGAATCACGGCTATGTCAAGGAGCTGGGCACCGACCACGCTATTGATTATTCGAAAGAGGATTTTGTCCCGGCCGTTCTAAAGGTTTTTCCCGACGGCGTGGACGTCGTCTACGACTGCGTCGGCGGCGACGTTTATGCAAAGAGCTTTCCCTGTCTCAAGACAGGCGGCCGGATTGTCAGCATTCGGCATCCCTCCGATCCCGAGCTGGACAAGAAATACGGCGTGACGAGTTCGTATGTCTTTGTTCACCCGGACGGAACACAGCTGAAGGAAATAGCGGGGCTTTTCGATAGCGGAAAAATCAAGGCGCCTGCATTGACGGAATTTTCTTTGTCTGAGGTCAGAAAGGCGCACGAAGCGTCGGAAACCCGCCATATCCGCGGCAAGATCGTGTTGAAGGTGGAGTAAGCGACAGGCCGAGAGGTTGGTCAAGGAGGGCGGGGCCTATTGCAGCTGACGCGAGGCCGAAATTGCTCGAAGATGAAAAGTTAGAAGTTGTTTATGGGGGAGTCGTCTGAGGGCTTTGCCGATGTCGTGAGCCGAGGTCCGTTGGAAATTCCGAGCTGAAGATCAGCGGTTGTTTAGAGGGGAGATTCGTCGGGCAACCCTACCGGTAAGGTTGTTGAAAAAATCGCGGAATTTTGTGGAAAAATAATGAGCGAGAGTGATTTTTTTCTATCTTTTTTTCTTGACTGACCCGAGCCCGGATTGTTTGGAACCAAAGCCTCAATCTCTATAAAGCCCTTATGCCGCGCCTATTTGCCGCTGGTGACGTGTAATCGCTTCTTTCGTGAAACCCTCAATTTCGTACCGTAATCACAGTTCTGAGACCCCAAAGAACGCCTCGAAAAACGGGTGCTAGGCTCTCCCAAAAAGGGAGAACGCCATGCCCATTTCCGCGAATCTTGAATCGCTTACGAATTCCGAGCTTCACCAACGGACGATCGAACTGGCCAAGAAGGAGCGGCAGGCGACGTTAGAGCTTCTTAACCACCTTCATGAGGTCGAACGAAGAAAGCTCTTCGCTGAAAGAGGCTACGGGTCCTTGTGGGATTACGTCCAAAGGGCATTGGGCTACAGCGAAAGCCAGGCCTATGAACGGATCTCAGCCATGCGCCTCATGTTTCGAGCACCTGAAGTCCAGGTGGCCCTGGAGACGGGAAAACTCACCTTAACCCAGGCGGCTATGGCGGAGAGGCACCTCCGGGCGGAGGAGCGGTCTTACGCGAAACCCGTTCCCGCAGAGAAGGTGGAATCTCTTGTCAACCGGATTGAGGGGTTGAGCAAACGGGAGACCGAGAAGGTCCTTCTGAGAGAGGCTCCTGAAAGACCCCTTACGTCCGAGACGGTCCGGCCCATCACGGCGGAGATCAGCGAAGTGAGGTTCCCGATCACCGAAGAGACCCGGCAAGCCATGGAGAGGTTCTGG
>JAZDIZ010000004.1:0-22552 GCA_043804515.1 Pseudomonadota bacterium
TCGTCAGTTTCCGCAGGAGCTACGAAGATCGGCGCGGCGAAAGCTTCTTTATTTACATGAAGCCGCTGACTTGCGTGATCTCCGGGTACCTCCGGGAAATCGCCTCGAAGCTCTGAAAGGGAGATGGAAAGGCTTCCATTCGATTCGGATCAACGACCAATGGCGGGTCGTTTTCAAGTGGACGAACGGAAATGCCTTTGAGGTACAAGTTGTGGATTACCACAGGGGATAGGAAAGGAAGCCAGGAATGAAGAGTCCAAAGAATCCATTTCATCCGGGTGAGATGCTCCTGGAGGAATTCCTCAAACCCGCCGGGATGACCCAACTGGAGTTCGCCGGGAAGGTCGGATGGACCCCGGCGCGCCTCAAGGAATTGATTAAAGGCAAGCGAGGCGTCACGGCGGACGCCGCCCTCGATCTCGCCAAGGCGCTGGGAACTTCGCCCAAACTGTGGATGAATCTCCAGGCCACCTTCGATCTCGATCTAGCCCAGAAGCGCAGAAAGGAGGCATGAGAAACTCGTGGTTAAGCGAAAGCGTGCCAGGTACCTGCTTCCTTTACAGCGATACGCCGCGCTACGCCGACACCAGGTAAATTCTGGGTATCAATGGGTATCAAAAGGAAGTAGGTACCTTGTTCGGATTCATCCCTTCCACAGCATCTCTCGATACGAACCGGAGATCAACGCATCGGCCTCAACCCCGAACTCCGACAAGAGCCGATTCACTTTTGAACGCGCATTTTCCTCTTCTTCCGCGCGTCCATAAACGGCTTCAATTTCGAGGAACGATCCGAGGTTCCTTACTTCATCCAAGTGGATTCTCACATTGTCAATCAGGTATATCGAGCGCTGTTTTTCGACCACAACCTCGATCCCGAGAATTTCGCCAAGCAGAGCCTTCACGGCCCCGACATCCTGGATCTGAATGACCTGATAATCGCTGATCTTCGGGCCGGCTATATCAGCCCGAAGATAGGGGATCAGCTCCGCGCGCTTCCCGTCGATTTCCCGTATTTTGAGCCGCCCGGACCGGGTGGCAAAGTAGGTGTCGATTTGATGCTGCACACCGTCTAAGCAAGCTCCCAACCTTTCAGCACAGGCCTTGCCCTTCTCAAGGTCGGGATAGACACACTTGATTTCGACATTTGGCATTCGCCTTCGCCAGGCCTACGGCGTAACGAATCGTCCCTTGTTGGCTTTCTTTTCGACCACTTCAATTTTGGGGGGTTCTTCTTCAATTAGTGTGCCTTGCACTCTTTGCTCGCGAGCCGCTTCCTCCTGAGCTCTGCGAACTTCCTCATCCTTTCGAATGGCCCCGATCATGGAGAGAATCTGAAGGGGGATGTGGTCGTCGTACCGATTGATGATGGTGTAGTTGAGTTCCAGACGCTCCAGGATTTCCAAGGTCTTAAAATGCAGGCCTTCCGCCTGCTTCTCATCTTCATTTCGTCCGAACGATTCGAAGCGAGTCAATTTTCGGCAGACGAGATAGTGCGTGTAGCGGCGTTTCTCCTTCACCGCCAAATCAAAAAGCGTTCGCGCGATCTCGCTGTCGTTTCCATGATAAAAAGCCGAATAGACCGCGCTGATGATGAGCGGGGCCTCACAGATGAGAATGTCGAACTCCGAAGGATAGATGTCTTCCAGCTCTTTTTGCTCCCGGAACTTCTGAATCTCGAACTCTGGAGGAGAGAAATCGGTGCCCTTGTAGACGTGCCATTTCGCGACCTCCGGAACGGAGTCCGCCCGGAAAGAGAAGAGCTTGCTGAAGTAAAGAAGCCCTGAAGCCAAGGTGGATTTTCCCGACCCAGGGGCCCCCAGAATCGCCAACCGTAAGGGCTCGGTTTTATTCGGGACATAGCCACCGGTCAGATGGACAAATGATCTCATAAAACTCCTCTTCGATGACGCAACGAGGTTCTTATTGCACGCTCGTCGTCGCATGCAAAGACCAATTTTGCTCCGTCGACAACGCGAAGGTCGAACAGTCGCTCCAAGACTGGGCCTGACCGGGCAACTCTGAAGGCTGGCAACAAGAACTAAGCCGCCGGAAGGGAACGGCGCCAGGTCCAAAACTCGTCCACTCCGCCCGCCTTCGCCGAAGCTACGGCGAGGCAAGCCCCGCCATTTGATGCTCTACTCGAACCGAATGTCCAACCGTAAAGAGGTTCGTCGGTTAACCTGGGAAGCCCAAGAACTGTCTCCAGCTCAGGTAGGCCCCAATGGCCAAAAAGGTGACTCCGGTGAGCCATTTTCCCCATCGCTCGACCCAGATGAGGATGTCGAGCAGTCTTCCCACGTACTTTGCGCCGAAAGCGAGCAGAGTTGCGATCATTACAACGGGCAAAGCTGTTCCAATTCCGTACAGCGTCGGAAGAATCACGGGCGACTGATTCGTGGTCGCTAGAGGGATCAGGCTGCCGAAATAGAGCCCCGCGGACACGGGGCAGAAAGAGAGAGCAAAGACGAACCCCAGGAAGCCTACACCCCACAGCCCCCGTGCCTTGGCTTTGTGAAAAAATCTTTCGCTCGGGCTCCAGGACGGCAATGGAATCCGAATCCAACCGAGGACGATGAAACCGATGAGAATGAGCAACGGGCCGAGAACCTGGTTCATCCGCCGTTGGAGAAACCACGCAACCGCAGGGATCTGAAGCAGGCCCGCGACAAGGAGCACCCCAAGGAGAACGTACGCTGCGACACGCCCCAGAGTGTAGATCAGCCCGCTGACGAGAATCCTTTTTGAGGAGGTCACCTCACGCCCGATAAAGGAGACCGCCGCAATGTTGGTTGCCAGCGGGCACGGGCTGATGGAGGTCAGAATCCCCAACCAGAGCGCGGTGGCCGCACCGACAACGATTGCGATCAAGAACGGCCCCCCAAATACTGCCTCACCTCCTCCACGACGTATTGCTTGTATGCTTTCTCGTTCCCCACAAGCTCCCAAATTTTTGCCAGGTTCTTCCAGCGTTTCTGCGTCCCGTCAGCCACATCCGCCATCACAAGTGACCTCGTGAAGAGCTGGTAATCCTTCACAAAGTGCTTGTTGTCTTTGTCTTCGACGTTGATCGCCTGCCAGACCAGGGTTCCGTTCTTGATCTCCTTGGAGAAGCTCGCCTGAATCGCCTCGTGGGCGAGGGTTTCAAGCTTGTGGCACGTGACACAACGAAAGGAACCGTGGAAGTAGTAAACGCGCACAACGTGCGACCCGACGGGACTCTTGGCCGTTACGAGCGGCGCACTCGCCAGAACAACCAAGACCGTCATCAAGACAACGCCTATTCGATTCATTCCGATTCCCCCTTTCCGGTCAGCCGTTCTTGGCTGCCGACGTCATAATCCAGGAGACAATCTCCGACGTGGCGGGGATTCGACCGCTCGCTTTCACCTCGCCGTCCACCACAAGCGCAGGCGTCATCATCACACGGAATTTCATGATTTCAGCCATGTTCTCCACCTTCTCCAGCTCCACCGCCATACCCGAGGCCGCCACGGCTTTCTCGGTCTCGGCGTAAAGCTTCTTGCACTTTGCGCATCCCGTTCCCAACACCTGGATCTTCATCGTTCCTCCTATAAGAGCAGGTTAAACACATATCCGACCACCATGATTCCCGCGCCCACGACCGACGCGAATGTCACGATGAGCGGGACCTTCAGAACTTTGCGTAAGATGATCATTTCCGGAAGCGACAGCCCGATGACCGACATCATGAATGCCAAAGCGGTGCCCAACGCCGCCCCCTTACCCAACAGCGCTTGCAACACAGGAATAATCCCCGCTGCGTTGGAATACATGGGAATGCCGATCAGGACGGCGAGCGGGACCGACCACCAGGAACCCTTGCCCATGATGGAAGCCATAAAGTCCTGCGGCACATAGCCGTGAATCCCCGCACCCACTGCAATGCCGACCAGGACATAGGGCCACACTTTTCCAACGATCTCTTTCACGGCGTCGCGACCGAATCTCGTCCGATCCTCCCAAGTCACTTTGGTCTCGACTCCCCCGGAACCCTGCTGTACCGCGTTTTCCGTCGTTTTGTAGACCCATTCCTCGACCCACCTTTCCAAGTAGAGCCGCCCGATGACCCATCCGGACACCATCGCGATGATCAACCCGGTGCCCAGGTAGAGCGCGGCGACCTTCCAACCGAATAGGCCGAGGAGGAGCACCAGCGCTACCTCGTTGACCATGGGAGCGGCGATCAGGAACGAGAAGGTCACCCCCAGAGGCACGCCGCTGGTCACGAAGCCGATAAAGAGCGGCACGGCGGAGCAGGAACAGAACGGCGTCGGGATCCCCAAGATCGCGGCTAGAATGTTGCCGACCGTCTCCCGCTTCCCGGCGAGGATCCGGCGTGTGCGTTCAGGTGTGAAGAACGAACGCAAAACCCCCACACCGAATACCACCAAGGCGAGCAGCATAAGGACTTTTGGAGCTTCAAAGACGAAGAACTCAACGGCAGCGGCCGGATGGCTGCCCGCAGACATTTCAAGCACGTCATATGTGAGGAGCTTGGCGCAAACATCAAGATGGCGATAGACCGCCCACCATAAAACGACACCCAAACAGATAAGGAGTGCCTGCTGCCATCGTCGTGCTGGCTGGGTGTTAACTTCGAGAAACGCTTCAATCCGCTGGCGCAGTTCGTCCCGTGTCTTTCGGAAAACGTTCAGCCGATCCTCTTCCGAGCCTGTCACAGCGGCGGGATCGGGGAGGGCCCAGTGCAATCGCCGGGCTTTGCCCAATAAAACCGGACACTCCTCCTCGGCACAGAGGGTGATGACGGTATCCACCTGGCCGGCGGGTACCTCGGCTACCGCTTTGGAATGATGCCCCGAAATATCGATCCCGATCTCCTTGAGGACGGTGATCGCCTCCGGCCGGACGGAGGTCGGCCTCGATCCGGCGGACCAGACCGGGACGGAGAGAGGCAAGAGAGAACGGGCGATTCCTTCCGCCATCTGGCTCCGGGCGGAGTTCGCGACGCAAAGAAATAAGATCCCACGGTTAGTCACGGGTGGCATATTTCACGGATTCAATGTTCGCGTTTTCAGCCGGGTAAAAGCGCTTCCGGAGCCGGAGCGCGACGTTCACCAAGGCGATCAATACCGGCACTTCGACCAAAGGCCCGATCACCGCTGCAAAGGCTGCACCGTGATTGATTCCGAAAGTGGCAATGGCCACCGCGATGGCCAACTCGAAGTTGTTCGATGCAGCGGTGAAGGAAAGAGTCGCCGCTTGGCCATAGGTCGCGCCCACCTTCTTGCTCATGAAGAAAGAGACAAAGAACATGACGACGAAATAGATCAGGAGCGGGATCGCGATCCGTACCACATCGAACGGAAGCTGCACGATGTACTCACCCTTGAGCGAGAACATCACCACGATCGTAAAAAGCAGGGCGATGAGCGTGATCGGACTGATCTTCGGGATAAATTTATCGTGATACCAGGTCTTGTCCTTCCACTTGATCAGCACAAAGCGCGTAGTCAGCCCGGCGAGAAACGGAATCCCCAGGTAGATGAAGACGCTTTTGGCGATTTCCCCGATGGTCACATGAACCGTCACGCCTTTGAGACCGAACCAGGTCGGCAATACGGTGATGAACACGTAAGCGTAGACGGAAAAAAAGAGAACCTGGAAGATCGAGTTGAAAGCCACAAGACCCGCGCAGTACTCGGTGTCGCCCTCGGCCAGGTCGTTCCAGACGATGACCATCGCGATACACCGCGCCAGACCGATCATGATCAACCCGACCATGTATTCGGGCTTGTCGTGCAGGAAGAGAACGGCGAGACCGAACATCAGGATCGGCCCGATGATCCAGTTCTGGACCAGGGAAAGCCCGAGGACTTTGAAGTTCTTGAAGACCGGCCTCATATCCTCGTAGCGAACCTTGGCCAACGGCGGGTACATCATCAGAATGAGGCCGATGGCGATGGGGATCGACGTGGTTCCAACGCTCAGGCGATGCAGCGCCGGGACAACGCCGGGAACCAAGTATCCGAGAAACACCCCGAATCCCATGGCAAGAAAGATCCAGAGCGTGAGAAAGCGGTCCAAGAACGAAAGCGCTGCAAAGGCTCCTGATTTCACTCTCACGTCACCCTCCCTCTTGGCGTTCCAGTCTCAAAACAGTCGAGGACCCTGCAACAGGTTGCTGAAAGGTCCCTCGCTTCGACCGTTGCCGACAGTTTTCTCAGCGAAACTCTCATGCGCTGGAGGTCCCTGATCTTTGCTTCCACCTCGGCGAGCTTTGCGTCGGCTTTTGACTTCAAATCCCCGCAAGTGCCTCTGGGGCTTACGTTGAGTTCGAGAAGCTCCTTGATCTCTTTGAGAGTGAATCCGATTTCCTGCGCCCGCTTTACGAACGCGATTCTCCGCTTGTCATCCGGTGCATACTGCCGGAATCCCGTGCCTTTGGGCGGTTTTCGGATGATCCCCTTCCGCTCGTAGAAACGGACCGTTTCCACGCTGACAGCGGTTTGTTTTGCAAGGTCACCAATCGTGAACTTCCGCTTTGAAGACATGGCTGTATGATAAACCCTGTACTAAGGTACGGGGTCAAGAGTGAATAATTCCCAATCTGGCGAAGTGAGAAACCCTGTGTACGAAGAGCCCTGACCTGCTTGGCAACTTCGCGCTTCCCCAAGTGCGGCACCGTCCGGCCGTTCCGGTTCTGCTCTCCCCACGCCGATCAGCCCTTCCTGAACCTGAAGCGCCCTGGCTTGACCAGTTCGACTCCAGCCTGCTTGAGGTACTTCAGAACGGCCGCCCGTGCGTAGCCGCTCAGCTTAGCAATATCCCGTCTCGATGGGTCCTGTTGAACGTACATCCGGGCCCATTCTTGCTGCTGGACACGGGGGCACGATCCTGGATATTTCCTATTGTTACAAGAACTTGTATTGTTGGACAGAGGGGTTCGGGTACTGCACCGTCCGCCCCGCCATAAAAACTCATGTCACCTAAGAACGATGGTTCGTGCATGCGCTCCCGACTTTTCGCCCTTGGTTTTCTCACGCTGTTTCTTGAACTGATTCTCATCCGGTATCTCGCCGGAAACGTTTGGAACCTGGGTTATTTTCCCAACCTGGTCTTGCTTGCGGCCTTCATCGGCATGGGTACAGGTTTTGTCTTTCATCCGATGATCCCGGATCGCCGATCCCCTTTTCTCTTCGCCTTTTCGACGCTTGTCCTGTCGATCCTGATCGGATTCGTCTATCTCTTTCACCCCGAGATTCCGGGATTCAAGAGATTCTCCGGGGAGATCGGCAACGAATTGTTCTTCACCTCCACTCCGACAGAGAGCGGCCTCCTGAGCTATTCGACGTTCGTATTTTGGTTCGCGGCGGTCATCGCGGTCTTTTTCTTGATCTGCCAGCTCAAGGCCAAGCTCTTTCGCACACTCGCACCGCTGACCGCTTATACGCTGGATATCGTCGGGGGATGCTGCGGGATCGTTCTCTTCATGGCGCTCAGCTGGCTCCGTCTTCCCGCGTGGAGCTGGTTGATCCTGGCAATGCCGGCGTATGTGTGGATCCTGGGGCGGAGGCCTTGCTCGCTCCATTTCATCGTGTCATGCGCACTCGCGGTTGTCGCCTTCGCCGCATGGGTCCAGGACCGGGAACTCTTGATGAATCCGGCCTATGACGGGCCTGTCGAAGTCACCTGGTCGCCTTATCAAAAGATCGAATACATGGACGAATACAAACAGATCTTCGTGAACGGCATTCGCCATCAATCGATAGACGCCGCTGCGGGCGTGCCGGGAAGCTACTACTCGCTTCCCTATCGACAACGAGAGGAACATAGCCGCCCACCGATCAAAAGCGTTCTTGTGCTCGGCTCGGGTTCGGGAAACGACGTTTCGGCGGCCCTCTTGAATGGAGCTGAGCGGGTCGATGCTGTGGAGATCGATCCGGTGATTGCCGGGATCGGCATCCGACACAACCCGATCCGCCCGTACCAGGACTCCCGAGTATCGCTCACGATCGACGACGGACGAGCTTTCCTCTCGCGTTCGAGAGAACGTTACGATCTGATCGTTTTCGCATTGACCGATTCTCTCGTAAAAGTGAGCCCCGTGGCGCAACTTCGACTTGAGAATTATCTGCTCACCCGCGAAGCCTTCCGGAAAGCCGCAAGTCTCTTGACAAAGACCGGTGAAATCGTTTTTTACAACTACCACCGGCATATCTGGCTTCGTGACAAGATCCAGGGCGCATTGATCGAGGCCACCGGACGAATGCCGAGGGTCTTTGCGCTCGAGCCCTTGTTCGCCGTCCTGATCGTCGGACCGTGGGACAACAAAACCGCCTTGCCGGAATCGTTTCACACGCAATTACGGGTGGCGAGTGACGACTGGCCTTTCCCGTATCTTAAAAAACAGGAAATGCCCGAGATCTACCGTTGGGCCGTAGCGGGCATCGCGGCACTGATCGGCTTTCTGATGTTTCTCCTCAGACAATCCGGACCTCGCGCGGGCGGGAGAATGAAGCTGGCGTTTCTGTTTATGGGGCTCCCCTTTCTCCTTCTCGAGACGAAGAGTGTGATTCAATTCAGTCTGCTTTTTGGGACGACTTGGATCAACAACTCCCTGGTTTTCCTGGCCATCCTTCTGTCCGTGCTTGCGGCGAACTGGACCGTTCACAAGTGGAAAAGGAAGCCGCCCTTAAAGACGATTTATGGGCTCCTGATTTTATCTTCACTGGCGACGCTGGCGTATCCGCTCTCTAATCTCCTCAGCGTCGAAAATCCGGAACTTCGTTTTGTTCTGGCGAGTCTGATGGTCTTTTCCCCCGTCTATCTGGCGAACCTGATTTTCAGCTTTACGTTCCGGGATCAGGAGACCGCCGAGCAACTCTTGGGATGGAACCTCCTCGGTTGCACGTTAGGCGGCGTCATCGAGTACCTGAGCATGTGGCTGGGGTACAACGCGTTGGCGGCGGTCGTCGCCGTCTGTTACACGTTCGTCGTGATTCTCCTGACTCGGCCGACGCGGGGCATGCTCCTCGTTCGATCCACCGAATCGGAATCCGCTTCGTAACAGTGGCCTCCCTTACGCGCCAAGGAAGTCGGAAACCATCCTGAGGGATGCCTGGATTAGGAACCGGGTTAGTGGGACCTGTCCCTTTTCGCCTACCGTCCCTACTCCATGGCCGAGCCATCCCATTGATCTGAATGAGGCTTTTCCGCGCCCGGCAACAAATGTTAAGAGATAAATAACTGTCGTTAACATTCATCTAGAAACCGTTAACAATTGTCGTTATATTGGAGTTGATGAAGACCGTTTTCCATTACACGGACTACCGCGCGTTTCTCCGGGATTTCTACGAGGAGCACAAGAACCAAACTCCCTCCTATTCCTTCCGTTTTTTCGCACGCAAGGCCGGCCTTCAATCTCCCAACTATTTTAAATTGGTCATGGACGGGGACCGGAACCTCACGCATCGCAACGTCCGGAAATTCGTAAAGGGCCTGGGCCTGAACGACCGCGAAGGCCTGTACTTCGAGAACCTCGTCTACTTCAATCAAGCCAAGGATGGGGAAGAGCGGGCGTTTTTCAAGAAGAACCTGGATCTGGCCCGTTCGAACGGCGACATGGCGCTCCTCACCAAAGACCAATACGAGGTCCTGGCGCATTGGTTTCCTTTGGCCGTCAAGGAGCTCATTCAGCTCGACGCCTTTCAGAACAAACCCAAGTGGATCGCCTCCCGCCTGGATTACAAGATTACGCCTGAGGAGGCCAAAGAGGCCGTCGCGCTCCTGATTCGTTTGAAACTTGTCGAACAGAATGAGAAGGACGGCCTGCTCAAGGTGACGGAGCAAAGCCTGCAGACGCCGGACGTCACGCGCTCCGAGGCGGTGAAGCAGTACCACGCGCAGATGATGGGATTGGCCCAGAAGGCGATGGAGGCGCAATCGCACGAAGAGAGGTGCTTTTCGGCGGTCACCGTGGCGATCCGAAAGAAGGATCTGCCCGAGGCGTTCCGCCGGATCCACCGCTTCCGGAACGAGATGAACTCTTTCTTCACGCAAGGGAAGCCGTACGACGCGGTCTACCAACTCAACATCCAGCTCTTCAGGTTGGACGACGATGTCTAAGTTGGCGCTTCCACTCCTTGCGCTTCTGGTTCTCTTTCCTCTCGGGAGCGTACCGACCAGCGGATGCGGAACCTGCGTGGGGAACCCGGAATGTGTCCCAGGCTTCAACGCCAATGCCGGAATACAGGGCCCAACGTCGGAGGATTTCGCTGGACCCATCCGGCACTACCAGAATGCGGCTCCCGACGTGAAGGACTGCGGCGCGTTTACCGAGCAGAGCAAATTGGAGGATGTGGAGGCAGGGCGGTCCTGCATTCGCACTTCCCTCGCCGATTGCACACTGGCCAAGTACCTCCTCAACGAGACGACCTCCAGGGGTTACTCCTTCGTTTCGTTCGTCGGCGTGGAGCTCACGGCGGAAGGGGCGACCACCTGCCAACTGCGCGTTCATACGGTCTCCTCGGACTCGGCCCGTTTCCTCGGTGACGAGGAGAAGACGTGCGCGAGCGTAGGCGCCTCCGACACCCTCGAACTCGCCTGCAGTGTCGGCCAATAGCCTGTACTTTCAGCAACTTAGATTCAGTTACTGTTTGTTAACGATATTTTGTGGTTTGTTAACATTTATCTGGCGGCCGGAACCGGAGTTTTCGTATTCTTGGGGTATGGATCACAAAGGAGTGAACATGAAGTTCTCAGCCCTCTTCGTCGTGGGTTTCGCCTCCCTTCTCTTCGTTCTTGGATGTGACGATCAAGGCGCGTCGGACCTCACGTCCGAAAACGCCAGGCTTGTTGCCTTCACGTCCTGTAACGAGCTTGCGGCGACCGTAAAAACCGCCTCTTCGTCCGTGTCTTTCGCTGAAAACGGGGGTGGTAACGCCGCGCCCTCCGCATCCTCGGGTGCCAGGGTCGTGGGGGAGACCAACCTGCAGGTGGCCGACGTGGATGAGATCGACACCGCCAAAGCCGACGGCGCTTTCCTGTACACGCTGAACACGAATGTAGGTACCGGCAACCCGGCATTGTTCGTTCTCCGGCGTATCCCCGGGGAAAAGGCGAGCGTGCTCCAGAACATCCCATTTGCCGACATGAGCCCGCTGGGAATCTTCCTCACGACGGATCGCCTGATCGCCATCGGCCAGGCAACGGCAAATACGGGTGTCGAGCCTTGTTACATTCCCATGCTGGGTACCCTGCCTGTCGAAACCACATGCCCGATCTATACGGAGCAGACACACCTTAGGTTCTTTGCAAGAAACGGGGACGGCACGCTGACGGAGACCGGCAATCGGACGATCGACGGAATGTTCTCCGATGCCCGTATGACCGGCGGACGCCTCCATCTGGTCCTCCTCCACTACCTCTATCGCGCCGAGCCCTTCACGGCCGAAAACATCAGCGTGGCGCTTCCGGCGTCCTCGTTCAACGGTAACCAAAGCTCCCTCGCATCCTGCACGGATGTCCTGCACGAGCGGGCTCTGCTGACCGTTGAGACGGATGTGAGGCCGGTCTCGAACAATCTCCTCTGCGTCGTGTCGGCCGACATCTCGGACCCGTCGAAAGAGCCGAAGGGACAGTGCATTCTCGCGGACGGCGCTTCCACGATTTATGCCTCCCCGGAGAATCTCTTCGTGGCTAGCTGGGGATGGAAAGACACGCCGATCCATCAGTTCGCGCTCAAGGACCGGGACGAACGGCCGAGGTACGTCGGCACGGCCTTGGTTCCCGGCACGATCCTGAATCAGTTCTCGCTAGACGAGAGCAACGGGTATCTCCGTGTGGCCACGCATCTGGACAATTACGAAGCCTCCATCGGGATCACCGTTCCCCCTCTGCCCGCGCCGCCACCGGTCGTCGTGTCCTTGCGCTCGTTCACGGAGATCTGGACCAATCAGCTGAGCGTGTTCCGCCTGACGGAAGGCAATCCCATTCTGGCGGCTACACTGGGTGATCTCGGGAAGGGCGAGAAGATTTACGCCACGAGATTCCTGGGCGACAAGGGGTTCGTCGTCACGTTCAAGAAAACGGATCCTCTCTATGCGATCGATCTCAGCAACCCCGAGCATCCGGTTCTGCGCGGCGAACTCAAGATCCCCGGTTACTCGTCCTACCTCCACCCGATGCAGGACGGATATCTTCTGGGAGTCGGGAAGGACGCGGAAGCCGCGGATGAGTCGGCCGATTTCGCCTGGTACCAGGGAATGGCCCTTTCGATCTTTGACGTGCGCGACATGGACCATCCCGCGCTCGTGCAAAAAATCGGCATCGGAAGCCGCGGCACGCAGTCGGAGGCGCTCAGTACCCAAAAAGCGTTCCGGTACGACCCGGCGACCGGCCTGGTGATTTTCCCGATCGATGTCTTCGAGGGCGCTTCGGGCCAGAGTGACTGGGGAACTCACACCTTCTCCGGTTTTCATATCTACTCGGTTTCGATTGCAAGCGGCTTCGAGTTGGTCGGCCGGTCGGCCTTTCAAACCATGACGTGCGAGTACTGCTGGTATTCGACGTCGGGCCGCGCGTTCGTCCACGACGGATCGATCGCTCTCGTGGGGGGCGGGGAGGTCGTGACACGCGCGGCTTCGAGTCCGAACGCGGACCTCGCCCGTGTCCCGATCAACTAGGTGGAAGTCGCTGAAGGTGGAGTCTTTCGCTCCGCCTCTCGGCGTTTAAGGATCAATCCTTAAGCCTCAATCCTTAGAATTCAGGGGCGGAGGTGCTTTTCCCAACTGCGCACGAAGTGTTCGGTTGACACGGAACGAAAGTTTACAGTTTCGGACTTCGTTAGCCGCGACGTGGTCACACGAAGGACTATTACAATCATATTGAGGGTTTACTTTATTCGCCCCGTTTCGTTTGTCGGCACGGGCCTTGCTGATGCTATTTATTGGATGAACCCGCTCAGGTTCCTAACTCTTTGTTTTCTGGTCCCATGCATGTGGGCTTTCCTCACCTGCAGCCAAAATCGATCCATCAATCAAAGTCTGACGTTCGACCGCTCGAAACTCCTGGGGCAGTCGGCTTTGCTGGCGGTGATCTCACAGAATCCGGACGGCTCTGCCGACGTACTGTATTCGTCCGGCTTCCAAGACGTCGGGGGCATCGACTTTTCGGTCGACACTTCGAACGACGCTTCGGCGCAGGTTGTTCTTCTTCTGTACGCGGAGAATTTGGCCGGGCACGATCCGACCATCATCGACCCGGCACAGGCGACTGCCGACCTGGTGCACGTTTCGCCGGCAGGCATCTTCATGAGCGCCCTGAGTCAGGGGACAACGTTCGATCCGCTTACGGCGGACAATCCGAGTTTCGCGCTGATCCAATCCTTTGCGGACAGTGTCTTTGTCGCCCAAGACCTCTTCACGCCAACTCCCACATCTACACCCACGTTGACGCCAACGCCGGCGGGCACGCCGACCCCCAGTCCAACACCAACGCTAACACCAACGTCAACTCCGACGCCGACACCTTCGTGGTCCGTGTGCATCGGGAAGACCACGACTATCGAGACCTGTGACGACTACTGTACTTCGGTCTCGAAGATGTGCACTCCGTCCTGCACGTCGCCCGCCAATCGCCTCAATCAGGCCGCGATCGCGTGGGCCATGGACTCAACCGGCTGTCCCGGTGCAGAGGCTGGAGGCGATGCCCCCTGCGATGGGATATTCGACGATCTGCCCCCCGGCCCATTAAGATGGAAGTGCTGTTGCCAATAGATCGATGTGCTAAAGATTGGGGACGGAGACACCTCTCCCAACTACGCACGAAGTGTCCGGTTGACACGGAACGAAAGTTTACACTCCCGATTTCCACCAGCGACGGCTTGGCCGCGTGAAGAAATACTTCTGTAATATCCAAGACTTAAATCGTTCGCCGTTTTCCGTTTATCGGCACGGGCCTTGCTGATGCTATCTATGGGATGAACCCGCTCAGGTTCCTAAGCCTTTGTCTTTTAGTCCCGTGCATGTGGGCATTCCTCACGTGCAATCGCGATCGATCCATCAATCAGAGTGTGACGCTCGACCGCTCGAAACTCCTGGGACAGTCGGCTTTGCTGGCGGTGATCTCACAGAATTCGGTCGACTCTCCCAACGTTTTCCCCAACGTATTGTATTCATCCGGTTTCCAAGACGCGGGGGCCATAGACTTTGCGATCGATACTTCAAACGACCTTTCGGCAAACGTTGTTCTTCTTCTGTACGCGGAGAATCTGGCCGGGACCGACCCGACCATCATCGACCCGGCACAGGCAACCTCCGACCTGGTGCACATCACGCCGGTAGGCATCTTCATGAGCGCCCTGAGGCAGGGCACTACGTTCGATCCGCTTACTGCGGACAACGCGAGTTTCGCTCTGATCCAATCCTTTGCGGACCGCGTTTTTGTCCCCCAAAACCTCTTCACGCCAACACCCACACCTACACCCACACCGACACCCACGGTGAGCCCGACGCCGGGGGGCCCGCTGACCGTACTCATTACGTATCCGACCGCCGGATCGACGATTTCCGGTGTGATCACCGTGCGTGTATCCGTGGACCCCTACGACAACGTGGCGCGGGTGGAACTCTTTTTAGATGCGTGGAATCTCAACAACCTGATCGGAACCATTAATGGAGATCGCGTTCACAGCCCGCCGTACGACTTCACCTGGGACACCACGCAAACCAGCAACACGACGCACACGCTCGGCGCGCGTGCCTGGGATACGCTGGAGAATCATTTTGACAACGCGTTCGGTGTAACCGTCAGCAACCCCCCTCCTTGACGTGACACCTTCGTTGAACTAGCAAGAGACTCGTGCGGAACTTCGGATATTTCGTCTTGATGGCGATTGTGCCGGTGTTGATGGGCCCGGGATCCATTCCACCGTGCCTTGCCCACGAGGATTTGCCTTCCGGCCCTTGGACATCCATCTACTGCATGGCTCCGGTTTATCGGGAGTCAATCACTTGGAACGATAACGTCCAAGGCTTGAGTTTCGTCCGCTATCTCCAAGCAAACAGAAACAGATGCCCGGTGGCTATCGACGTTTATTTCAGTGCGCTGGAAGAGGCGCTTTGGCATACGGACAATCCGGTTCCCATGGCGAACATGGGACTGGATCTGAAGACCGGCCGCTGCCTCTATGCCAACAAAGCGCTGGTCACGCTCATCCAAGGCGTGGCCAGAAATCACCAAGTTTCCGGATCTCCGCTGGAGCATGACCTCGGACCGTATACGATCTGGTGCGGTATCAATCCGAACCTTCCAAAGGGACCCTACCGTTCCAGGCCAGCCCGTAAGAGGTGACTCCCCCGCACTTCGACGCCGTGCGTTCGTCGAAAATGGGGGCGGAGGGATCAATCGCAATTCTTGCTATACATAATTAGGTCGGACTCTTAGTGCGCTGGCTGCGGACTTCATACGATGCACAAAGAAATGAGCCAAACCCAAAAAGCGGCCGTGTTCACGGCATCATTTTCAAGCGGTCCAGCGCCTGCCGAGCCTTCTCGTATTCCGGATTGAGATCGAGCGCCTTTCGATACCATTGGCCGGCCGTTCGCATGTCGCCGGTCTTTTCCGAAAGGTAGCCCAGATTGTAGAGAGTCTGCGCGCTGCCCAGCTCCTCTTTGCGGGCCCGCAACAGAAGCGCCCGGGCCTCCCCGTACCGCCCCGTATCCGTGGCCCCGACGGCCGCGGCGTTGAGGCAGAAAACATGAGAGGGATTCCTGGAAAGAACCTCCGAGCAGGACTTCATAAGCATGGGAATGTTTCCCTCACGTTTGAAATGGAGCGCCAGCATTTCGTACGGGAGGTGGTTTGCCGGATTGTTGCTTATCGATCGGGCGAAGAGCGTCACGTCGTCCCGCCAATCCGAGTTGCGAGCGACGGTGAGCGCCGACAACATCGCAAGCCAGACCAAACCCGAGACGAATACGACCCGCCGGATCCAAGCCGGGAAGGGAACCGGCCTCCTTTCCAACAATTCTCCCAAGACGGCAACTCCCGCCAGAACCAGGCCCGCGTAGGGAAGGTAGAAATATCGTTCCGGTATCGATTTGACAAAGTCGAGAACCGCGGCCGCCGGGATGCATCCGGCAAAGAAAGCCGTGAGGCCGAAGCCGACGCCCGGATTTGCTCGGAAACGGAGAACACATACGAGTGCGGCGCACAGGACCAGAGCCGCGATTATGAGATGATCCAAGCGGTAGACGGCCGAAACGGGAAGCGGGAAAAACATGTCCGACGCACTCGGAACCAACAGGACCCCGACAAACCGCTTGACCAACTCCGAAAAATTGGAGATCACGATCGGCGAGAGAAGGGACGCGGTATTTACCTTCACGATCTGGGCGCGGACAACCCATGCGGCAAGGACGAGAACCGAAGCCGGCGCGGCGAACCGGGCGACCCGAATCCTGAACTGCCGATCCGTTCCCCTCACAAAACACAACGCGGCCAACGCTAGAACCGGCACCAGAAAAAACGTCTCTTTCGAAAAACATCCGCCGAGCACGGCCAGAGAGAAAACGGCAAGGCGCCCCCATTCATGCTTGGGGTTGGTTTCCGGTCGGGGCAGCACCAAAAGCGAAGTCAGGCCGAAAAGCGCGGAAAGAAGGTCGAAGCGGGCGCTCACCCAAGTGACCGTCTCCACGACGATGGGATGCAGCGCGAATGCGAGAGCCCCGAACCAGGCGATTCGCGGCGGTGCGTACCGCCGCAATAACAAGAACAGCAACACGGCGTTGAGCGCGTGAAGAAGGTCGTTGAACAGATGGGAGCCCCACGGGCGCCCGTGGAACAGGCCGTAGTCCAGCAGGAAGGACGCCATCGGGAGGGGGCGATAAATTCCCGATTTTCGGGTTTCCCAGGACGTTGCGGCCCAGGTCTGGACGGAGAAAATGTAAGGAAGAGACCGGACGGATCGAACGTAAGGGTTGTTTTCCACTTGATAGTGGTCGTCTTCAATCCATCCGTTGCGCAAGTTGGAGGCGAATACGACGAGAACCAGGGCGACGATCGAAAGAAGGGCCGGGACGGCCGTTTTCCGTGCAAACGTTTCCTTCCTCATCAACCTTCGTTTAATTCATGTCCGTGGAGGCCGCAACGAATCTCCTTCATTTTTCCCTCCCGGCGGAGTTTACTGACTTCCTTGCCGGGGCCTTCGCATGAACCGTAGAACCGCCTTTAGCCTTGTGGGGATTCTGACGCTGGGCCTGGCTCTCCGAATCCTGTTCCTGACGGAATTTCGGGGAACGTATCTCCTGAGCCCCATGCTCGATGCGAAGTGTTATCTCGACTGGGCGACACGGATCGCCACGCAGGATTTCTGGGGCCACGGGGTTTTCTTTCAAGCCCCTCTCTACCCTTATCTCATGGGTATTTTCTTCAAGGCATTCGGCATCCATCCGATCGCATGGATCGCCGTACAATATTCAATGACCTTGGCGACCGGGCTCCTCGTCTTCGCTCTGGCCCGGCGCTTCTTTGGAACGCCCGAGGCCCTCCTGGCAATGTCGTTGGTCGTCATCTACCCCGTGCTCATCTACTTCGATCACCTTCTGCTAAAAACCCCGTTGACGATCTTTTTGGCGACGGCGCTTCTGTTCCTGACGGAACGCGCCGCCGATTCCGACTCTTCCTGGACCTGGGCCGGAGCAGCGGGGTTCATCACGGGCCTCGCGACATTGAACAACGAGAGCCTGCTTGCCGTCATCCCGTTCGCCTTGTTCTATGTGATTTTCAAGAGACGCGTGCGGCTGAAAGTATGGAAGCCATCTCTGGTGCGCGCCGCGGTCTTCGCACTTGCCGTATCCTTCCCCTTAGCCGCCTCCCTCGTCCGCAATCATGTCAAGACGGGGGATTGGGTGCTCATCACCAACCAGGGAGGCGTCAATTTCTGGATTGGAAACAACCCCGCTGCGGATGGCGCCGAGAGCCGCCCCCCGGAACTCGCGCTGCGGGCTTCCAGCCAGTTCGAAGCGAAAGAGTTTCGAGAACGTGCCGAAGAGGCGTCCGGGAAAGCGCTAAGTCCCTCCGAGGTCTCCTCGTACTGGTACCGAAAGGGGTTTCAATTCATTTCCGAACATCCGCGGCGTTTTCTGGAACTCACGGCCAGAAAAATCGCCCTCCTCGGGACGGCGGTCGAGATTCCCGACAATTACAATTTCCGGGCGTTTCACGACCGCAGCCATCTCTTGAAATTCCTGCCGTTTGGTTTCGGAACGCTTTTGGCTCTGGCCGTGGCCGGAACGTATCTGGCCCGTAAGTGGGCGGCCCGGCTGTTCTTTCCCCTCACGTTCGCCGGCGTGCAGATCGTTCTCTTGGCCCTGTACCATGTGAACTCCCGTTACCGGATGGTTCTTTTTCCCGTCCTGGCCCTGTTGGCCGCTCATGGGGTAACGGGACTCACCCAGGCGATTCGACAGCGTCGTTTCGGAGAGACGGCGGCAGCTCTATTCCTGGCCATACTCGCCTTTTCTTTCAGCAGGCTTCCTCTGTACGGAATCGACACGAGCGTGGACACGTATCAAGAGGCGATTTTCGAAATCGGGCAGGGCCGGTTGGATCGAGCGGAGACGCTGCTCTTGGAAACCGTGAAGCGCAACGATCGGAACGCGCCGGCGTGGACCGCCTTGGGAATGATTGACTTGAAACGGGACAGACCCGCAGTCGCCCTGGATCACTTGAACCGGTCCTACGAACTCAACCCGTATCTTGTGGGCACGTTGAACAATCGCGGCGCCGCATTGGCCGGATTGGGAAGGTTCAACGAGGCAGGTGGAATGTTCCGGGAGGCTCTGCGTTACGACGCGGAGAGTGCCACGGCTTTGTACAATCTGGCGCTCCTTTCGGCGCGCGAGCGCCGTTACTCTGAAGCCTTAGGCTTTCTCGCCCGAATCGTCGATTCGGACACACAGGCACGGGAACTCAAGAAGAAGCTCTTGGAGGCCGAAGGGAAACCCTAGGGCGATTCGCGTGAAGCTCTCGATCCTCATCCCCGTGTACAACGAGAGTCTCACGATCAACCGCGTCGTTGATGCCGCACGGGCCGCCCCTCTCCCGGGTGACGTGGAACGGGAACTCATCATCGTGGACGACGGATCCGTGGACGGCACGGCCGAGACTCTGGAGCAATACCGCCTCGATCCTTCGATCCGCCTGGTTCGCTTGGAGAGGAACCAGGGGAAGGGATCGGCGATTCGAGCCGGGATTCCTCACGCCACGGGGGATTGGATTTTGATTCAGGACGGGGACCTGGAATACGACCCTTCGGCGTACATGTCGATCGTGCAGGCCTTCATCGAGAAGAAGGTGCGCGTAGTGTACGGAAGCCGTTTCCTGGGTGTCATCGAGTCGATGGGATGGCCGTACCGGCTCGTGAACCGGATGCTCACGGCCTGGACTAACCTTCTCTACGGAATTTCGATCACGGATGAGGCCACCGCATATAAGGCGTTCGAGACCCGCTTGCTCCGGGGCTTGCAGCTGAAATGCCGCCGATTCGAGTTCTGCCCGGAGGTCACGGGAATACTCTCGCGGCGAAAAATCCCGATCCACGAAGTCCCCGTACGCTATCTGGGAAGAACAACCGCCCAAGGAAAAAAGATCCGGTGGCACGATGCATTCGCGGCTTTCTGGGTGCTCTTGAGGGAACGGGTAGTTCGGCCGGACGCTTGAAGCCCTGGCGCACGAAATCGTGAGGGATCGGCTTAACTCAGGGCAACACCCATCAGGCGGCCTATGGAATACGTAACCGCACCCACCGCCGATCCGATCAGGAGCATCCGCAAACCGCTCCAGAGGGCCCTTCTTCCGGTGAAGAGACTGATCACACAGCCCACAACGAAAAGCGAAATCGCGGTAAGGCCGATCGTAAGCCGAAGCTGCAAACCACCGTGGGTGAACAGGAACGGAATCAACGGGAGGAACGCGCCGACGGCAAACGCCATGAAAGAGGAGATTGCAGCACCCCACGGGGATCCCAATTCGGCCGGATTCAGGCCCAACTCCTCCTTCGCCAGGGTGTCCAGGGCCCTTTCGGGGTCCGCGATCAACTTCTCCGCCATGGCCTTGGCGTCGGCGGAAGGCACTCCTTTGGCTTCGTAAATCAGCCTGAGTTCCTCCGCCTCGTCTTCCGGGTACTCCTCGATCTCGTCCCGCTCCAGGCCGATCTGGAACTCATACAGCTCGCGCTGGGATCGGACCGATATATATTCCCCCGCGCTCATCGAGAACGCCCCGGCCAAAAGACCGGCCACACCGGTCAACAAGACCACCGACGGCTGCACGGAGGCCCCGGCGACGCCCAGAATGAGGCTCGCGTTCGATACCAGACCGTCATTGAAACCGAAGACCGCCGCCCGAAGATTAGCGCCGCCGGTCAACGCGCGATGGCGTTGCTCCCCATGGGGAGGCCGAAGGTCGCAATAAATCGAAATTCCCCGAACTTTCATTGCGGCCAGAACGGTAAGCATGGCGCGGGGACCGAACACGCTGAGAATTCCCGCCACGACGCGCGTCCGAAGATCGGGACTATACGCCTCAAGCTCTTTCCCGCCGCTCTTTCGGATCTTCTCGGCCCAAATCAAAGACTGCTCCTCCGCCGCCTCCGCGAGCGATCGGAACAGTTTTCCGCGGGACGGCTCCTTCTCCAGTTTCGCAATATGTCTGTAGAGATACGCCGACTGCTTTTCTTCGCTCCAGCTTTTCAGGAATCCGGCCATGGCACGCTCATCCTCCCGGGAAGGGGGAGCTTACGTCAAGGGGCGTGGCAAATTCTAGTTTTGTGCTATCTTGTCGGCCGCGATCCGATAGGGGGTTTAAGAAAACTATGGCGTTGAAAATCGAAGGCAAAGGTTTGAAGGCGGACGATGTCGTCCGGGTTGCCCGCGCAGGTGAGAAGGTCGAGCTTTCCGATGATGCGCTGGAGCGGATCAAGAATTGCCGAAAAATGGTGGAAGCCCGGATCGGAAAAGGCACGCCGATGTACGGAATCAACACCGGCATCGGGAATCTCGTGGATGTGATCCTGACTCCGGCGCAGCAGGACGAGTTTCAGAAGTACTTGATCTACAATCACGCCGCGGGGATCGGGGAGCCGTTCCCGATCGAAGTGGTCCGGGCCGCAATGTTCACCCGGGCCGCCGTTCACTCCATCGGCGTTTCGGGCTGCCGCCCGGAGATCACGCAGACGCTCATCGCGATGCTGAACAAGGGCGTCACTCCCATAGTTTGCACGCACGGCAGCGTGGGGGCATGCGGAGATCTCGCTCCGATGAGCCAAGTCGGCCTCCTGATGATGGGGGAAGGGGAAGCCTTCTATCAGGGCCAACGGATGAGCGGGAAAGAAGCGCTGAAGAAGGCCGGGATCCCGGTGCCGGGCCTCAAACCGCGTGACGGCCTCGCCACGATTAACGGAAGCAACTTCATTTTGGGAATAGGTTGCATTCAAACACACGACATCGAACGGTTCCTAAAGCAGGCGGAAATCGCCGCCTCCATGAGTCTGGAAGCGCTCAAAGCCAACCTGCAACCGTATCAGGACCGTCTTCACACCGCCCGCGGTTTTCCCGGCGCGATCGCCTCGGCCCGGAACATCCGTACCTGTGTCGAGGGAAGCGATCTTCTGAGCAAGGTGAAGACGAAACTTCAGGACGCGTACAGCATGAGGTCCACGCCGCAGGTGATCGGCGCCGCCCGGGACCAGCTCCGGCACACGCGCGCGCAACTCGAGATCGAACTGAACGGCGCGGCTGACAACCCTCTATTCTTTACGGATGAGGACGCGGTGTATACGGGCGCCAACTTCCAGGCTTCTCCCATCAGTCTCCCCTTGGACTCTCTGGGCGCGGCCGTCACGATGGTCTGTGTCCTGTCGGAGCGCCGCCTGAACCGCCTCTTGAACGAAGCCCTCAGCCAAGGCCTCCCGCCCTTCCTCACGCACAACGCCGGCCAGTTCTCCGGCCTCATGCTGAGCCAATATACGGCCGACATGCTGATCGTGGAGCAAAGACTGCTCTCCAGCCCTGCGTTCGTTCAGTCGATTCCGGCGGCGGCGGACCAGGAGGATTTCGTGAGTATGGGGATGAACACGGCGCACAAAACCGCGCGGATCCTTGAAAACGGCCAGGCCGTTCTGGGAATTGAGTTTATGGCGGCGGCGCAGGCGTTGGATTTCCGCGATTTCACCGTGGGGCGAGGGACGAAAGCCGCCCACAAGGAAGTCCGAAGGCACGTCGAGCACCTCCATGAAGACCGGCCCCTATACAAGGATCACAACACGATGGCGAAGGTGGTGAAAGAGCTGGAGATTCTCAGGGCCGTGGAGGAGGCCATAGGATCACTGCAGAGTTAACCCCCCTTTGTCAGGCAAAAAACTATTAAGGATTAATTGTGCATTCTCAGGACGTTGTTCATGTGGAGTTGCAGCCTTGAGATGGGTGGCACGTTTCCGAGGCTACCATGGGGTCGTTGGTGGTTGTAGATCTGTAACCAGAGTTTGAGGTTTTCGGTTCGTTTGCGAG
>JAZDIZ010000005.1:0-42621 GCA_043804515.1 Pseudomonadota bacterium
TTGATCCGGAAGTACGTGGACAGCTCCATCGGGCAGCGCACCGTCTTCGGGACGTAGGCGAACGAGCCGTCGCTGAAAACGGCCGCATTGAGAGCGGCGAAATAGTTGTCCGTGTGCGGGACGACGGTTCCGAGGTATTTCCGGATGAGATCGGGGTGCTCTTTCACGGCATCGGAGAAGGAGCAGAAGATGATCCCCAGATCCTTTAGCTTCTCTTTGAACGTTGTGGCGACGGAAACACTGTCGAAGACGGCGTCCACAGCCACTCCGGCCAGCATCTCCCGCTCTTTGAGAGGGATTCCGAGCTTCTCGTACGTTTTCAAAAGCTCCGGATCGATCTCTCCGTTTCCGTTCCCCTCTTCTTTCCGTTTGGGGGCGGAGTAATAGATGATCTTCTGATAGTCGATGGGCGGGTATTTCACGTTAGCCCAGGTGGGTTCCTTCATCGTGAGCCAATGCCGGTAGGCCTTGAGCCTCCACTCCAGCATGAACTCCGGCTCGTTCTTTTTTTTCGAGATGAAGCGGATGATGTTTTCGCTTAGTCCCGGCGGCGCGGCGTCCGCCTCGATATCCGTGACGAAGCCGTAGCGATATTCACGCTTCGCGAAATCTTTGAAGGCTTTGTTGATCTCAGGCACGGCTCTCGTCTCCTTCATCGTCCCGTCCACACAGGCAGGGCTCCGTTCGATCCTTGTGCGCTTTCGGCCATGTTGGACAGCGCGATTTTCTGAAGGGCGTCATAGATGGCGGCATTGATCAGGTGCCAATGGGGTCGGGTGGGGCAGTGCGACTCCTGATCACAGGCGCCGTCCGCGATGTTGCACTCGGTCACGGCGATCGGGCCTTCCAGGGCGGCGATGATCTCGGCAATCGTGATTCGCTCCGGCGGCCTGGCGAGCGTGTAACCCCCGTTCGCTCCGCGATGGGATGCAAGGAGCCCTCTTTTCGTCAGGAGCTTGAGGAGCTTGCCGACGGTCGGGAAGGGAAGCTGCGTGCTCTGAGCCACGTCCCGCGCGTTCATAGCCGCAAGTTCCGGGTGGCTCGCGAAATGGCGCAGCACAACGAACCCGTAATCCGTCAATCTGGACAACCGGATCATAAAAAAGGCCCTCTAAATAGGACCATTCTAGTCCCATATCAAGTAAAATCATAGAGCCGCAAAACGGGGACAGTCCCCCGGAAACGACTCGTCGTCAACGAGCTAAGCTCTCAATATCATTGAAAAATATTGGCGCCGCGGAATTAAGTGCCCGAATTGACACGCCAAAGTGCGTGCCTATACACTGCGAGAAATGATCAAATTCACCGACAAGGCCAAGGAGAAGATCCTCTCGTTCATGGGGGATAAATCAAAAAACAGCGTCCTGAGGGTCGGCATCTCAGGGCGGAATCTGAACGGATTTTCGTATCAGTTCTTTCTGGAAGGGGAGAAAGACCAGCGGCCAAACGATGCCGTGTACGACATGGGCTCGTTTCAGGTCCGGACGGATTCCGAAAACACAAAAGATCTAGAGGGAGCCTCAGTAGACTGGGCGGAGGATTCTTCGGGTTCCGGGTTCAAAGTGGAAAACCCGAATTCACCGATGCCCCATCTCAACACGGAGCAGGCCCGGAAGATTCAGGACTTTCTGGATGCCGAGATCAATCCTTCGCTGGCCTCGCACGGAGGCGGGGCGGACCTTGTGGATCTGCGGGACAACAAAGCATACTTGAAAATGGGAGGTGGCTGCCAGGGATGCGGAATGGCCAATGCTACGCTCAAGACCGGGATCGAAGCGCGCCTTCGGGAGGCCTTTCCCGAGCTCGCCGGCGTGGTGGACGTGACCGACCACGCGCACGGTGAAAATCCGTATTTCAAATAAAACACTGACGGTCTCCGAATAGCCGACGCAATGAAATTTCGTGAGAAAGATGTCGCCGTTGAGCGCCTGAAAGGTTCAGGGCCGGGTGGCCAGCGTAGGAACAAACGCGAGACCGGCGTGCGTCTGACTCACGGACCGACGGGAATCGTCGTGTCAGCGACGGAGGAGCGCTCTCAGGCCTTGAACCTCCTCATCGCCCGGCGCAGGCTTGAAGAAAGACTCACGAAGCTTTTTCGCAAAAGGAAGAAGAGAATCCCGACCGTGGTTTCACGGGCGGCACGCGCGCGTCGGTTGGAAGGGAAACGCGCGCACTCTCAGACAAAGGCGATGCGCAAACCCGTCAGCGCCGAAGATTAGATTCGCTTTTTTGAAAACTACGCCGATGCGGCGGCCGGCGTACTTTTGACCTCTTGCTTCTCATTGGGATCGAAGCATTTCCGGCAACGCGCCTCGTAGGTCTCCGTGCCCCCTACGACCACCCGTTCCTGGCTCTTTACCAGACGCTGGCTCCGGTTTGCGGGGTTGCCGCACACCATGCAGATCGCGAGGCTCTTGGTGATGTACTCCGCTATCGCCAGAAGCTGTGGGATCGGTTCAAACGGAACTCCCCGATAGTCCTGATCCAGGCCCGATACGATCACGCGCTTGCCCTGGTTCGCGAGATCTTCGCAGACTCCGACCAGATCCATGCCCAGGAACTGACCTTCATCGATGCCGACGACTTCGTAATCCCGCGCAAGGGAGAGGATCTCCTTTGCCGTGCGCACCGGTACGGCTTCAATCTTCCGCTGATCGTGGCTTACCACGTGGTTCGATCCGTAACGGTCGTCCATCATGGGCTTGAACAAAATCACCTTCTGCCGCGCGATCTGGGCCCGCCGGATCCGGCGGATGAGTTCCTCGGTCTTTCCGGAGAACATGCTGCCACAGACCACTTCGATCCAGCCGGTGTCGTTGGGTTCGGAATGAAGCATCATCAACTACCCCCTCGCGTGCAGGTCTACCACGAAGGCGCCGAAATCGGGAATCGGATTTTGCCTAAAAAGAAACGCCGCGGGCCATGGCCTGCAGGCGCGCGATCCGCTCCTCGGTGGGCGGGTGTGTTCGGAACAGCTTCAGAATACCGCCGCCCGTCAGCGGGTTCACGATGAACATGTGGGCTGTAGCGGGTTTCGCGTCCATCGGCATGGCCTGTACACCTTGCTCCAGTTTTGCAAGCGCGCCGGCGAGATAAAGAGGATGCCCGCAGAGCTTGGCGCCGCTCGCGTCCGCGTCGTACTCGCGGGAGCGGGAGATAGCCATCTGGATCAACATGGCGGCCAGCGGTGCCAGGATCATAAGGAGTAGGGCGGCGAGAGGGTTTCCGCGGTCGCGGTTGTCGTCCCGGCCTCCTCCGAAGATCATCGCCCATCGGGCCATGCTGGCCAGCACGGAGATCGCCCCGGCAAATGTCGCGGCGATCGAGCCGATCAGGATATCCCGGTGCTTTACGTGACTCAGTTCGTGACCCAGAACGCCGCTCAGCTCGTTCCGGTCCAGAATTTTTAATATTCCTTCCGTAACCGCCACCACCGCATGCTGGGGATTCCGCCCCGTAGCGAACGCGTTCGGCGCGTCGGTGGGGATGACGAAGATCCTAGGCATCGGAATTTGCGCTCTCTGCACGAGGGCGCGCACGATCGAGTGGATCTCCGGTGCTTCGGCTTCCGTAACGGGTTTGGCGCCGTACATCGCGAGAACGATCTTGTCCGAGAACCAATAGGAGAAGAAGTTCGTGGCGACGGCGATGAAAAATGCCCAGATCATGCCGTTCTGCCCTCCGATTGCCCCCCCGATGTAAACGAAGAGAACGGTCAGAAGCGCCATCAAGAATGTGGTCTTAAATACGTTCATAGCGGCGGGTTATATAGACACGGTACATCCCATTGTCCAGATGGCCAAAAGACCCGGAAACCGGCGTCCGGACTCCGGTATCCGGAGGGACTACTTAGCGAACATTTTGAAGACGTCCAGTGGGATGGGGAGGACGGTCTTCGTGTTCTGCTGGGAGGAGACCTCCACCATGACTTGCATATATCGCAGCTGCAACGCGATCGGGTTTCTCGCGATGATCTCGGCGGCCTCGCCCAGCTTTGTGGAGGCCTGGAGCTCGCCCTCGGCGTGGATGACCTTGGCCCTGCGTTCGCGTTCGGCCTCGGCCTGGCGGGCCATCGCCCGTTGCATTTCCTGCGGAAGATCGATGTGCTTCACTTCCACATTGCTGACCTTGATTCCCCAGTTGCCTGACGCCTGGTCCAGGATGCTCTGCAGTTCGCGGTTGATCTTGTCGCGCTCGCTCAAAAGCTGATCCAGATCGTGTTGGCCCAGGATCGATCGCAGCGTGGTTTGCGCCAGTTGGCTCGTGGCATAGAGATAATCTTCTACCTGCACGATGGCGTGCATCGGGTCCATCACGCGGAAATAGACGACCGCGTTGACCTTCAACGAAACGTTGTCCTTCGTGATGACATCCTGAGGAGGAACGTCCATGACGACCGTTCGAAGGCTGACCTTAAGAAGTTTGTCGATAAACGGCACGATCCAGCGAAGGCCGGCCAACTTAACCCCGCGGGCCCGGCCGAGGCGGAACACGACACCCCGCTCGTATTCCATGATGACGTAGATGCCGCGCATGAGGAAAATGATGACAATGGCAGCGATAATGAGAAAACCGTTTAATCCGATTCCGAAGAACATAAATTCCTCCTAGACCTTTCGAACGTGTGCTTTAAGACCGTTAAAACCCACTACGATGACTTTTTCCCCTGTGGGGATTTCCTGGTCCGCAAAAGCGTTCCAATATTCTCCGTTTATCAAGATCCGTCCACCTTTATCCGGCCGGATCGTGGCATCCACCACGGCTTGGCTTCCGATCATCCCTTCGCTTCCGGCGGTCTGGCGGATCCGGAACATCTTGCCGACGGCGATCGCAATTATCGTAGCGACGGCGCCGAAGCCCAGGGCCGTTGACACGATGATCCCCTTGGGGACACGGACGTCCGTCTGCGAGCGGTCGAAGAGAAGGAGCGCACCGACGATAAACGCCAAAATCCCGCCGACAGCCAGGATGCCGAACGACGTGACGTACAATTCGATGAACAGAAGGACGAAACCCAAAATCACAAGACCCACGCCGATCGTCGTGATGGGCAGGACGCTGTTAGCGAACATGACGAGGATGATCGCGACGCCCGCCAGGACCGCCGGCAGAATCAACCCGGGATGGGACATTTCAATATAGAGGCCCATCCCCGCCACCATGATCAGGAGAAACATGATCGTGGGGTTGGCCAGCCAGTTCTTGAACTTGGTCATCGTGTCGGCGTTGAATTCCACGATCTGTGCGGTCTTCGTATCCAATTTGTGGGACTTCGTGGCCAGGACGATCGTGCGGCCGTCCGCCTTTTCCAGAACCTCCTTGTCGGTCTTCGCAATGAAATCAATCACGTTGAGCTTAAGCGCCTCATCCTCGGTGATCGCCGCGCTTTCCACGACCGCCTTCTTGGCCCACTCACCGTTCCGATGCCGCTGGCGGGCGATCGAATCCATAAACGCCACGGTGTCGTTCTCCACCTTTTGCGCCAGGTGCTTGCCCCCTTCTTTTTCCGGATCACTGCCCGTGGCTGAAATCGGATGAGCCGCGCCGATGTTTGTGCCGGGAGCCATCGCAGCGACGTGAGCCGCCATTGTAATGAACGTCCCAGCCGAACCTGCGTGCGCACCCCGGGGTGATACGAACACGATCACCGGGATATCCGTATTGAGGAACAGCTTCACGATGTCGCGCGTGGCGTCCAACATGCCCCCGGGCGTGTCCAGTTCGATCAGGAGGGCTTCCGCTTTCTTCTCTTTGACCGATTCCAACGCCCGCTCGATCAGACCGGTGGTTCCGGAATGAATCGTCCCGTCAATGGTGAGTTTGATGACCTGAGAGGCGAGGGCGGGAGCCGGAGCAAGGGAACTTAGAGCGACCCACAGAAAAACAGGAGAAATTCGAAGCACGAGCGATTTCATGAGGCGGTAGGGTTAAACCGAGCTGTAGAGGTTGTAAAGCTCGATCCAGGCGCCCGATTTGAATGCAAGCACTTCAAAAAGTGTAAACATAAGTTCCTGTTAAAGAATCAACAGTTGCATATAGTTATTGAATATATGTAATATAATGTTTAGAACGGAATCCATCTCTGCCTCGAGAGGTTCCTATGACTCTGAATGCGAAAACCCGCCGCTTCGAAAACATCAAGTTCCTGTACGTCGACGACGAACCCGACAACCTCGAAGCCTTCGAAATCACCTGCTCGGACGACTTTGAAGTTCTGACGGCTGCGGATCCGATCGCCGCCCTTGAAACCGTTCGAAACGAACCGGACCTGGCCGTGGTTTTGGTCGACCAGATCATGCCGAGGATGACGGGACTTCAGTTCGCCGTGGAGGCGAAGAAGATCCGGCCCGCGCTTACATTCATCATGATCACGGGCAACGCCACCAAACAGCTGGCGGTGGATTCGATCCGCAGCAAAGTGATCTGGGAGTTTTTGGAGAAGCCGGTCAGTTTCGGATCGCCGGAAACGAGACAACTCTTCGTCTCGGCGGTTCAGCAGCATCTCTTGGAAAAAGTGAAGCTGGAGTACCACGAGGGGACAATCCGCCTCATCTCTCAACTGATCGACGATAAGGACGGGCACACGCGCCGCCACTCGGAGCGGGTGACCGATTGGTCGATGAAGATCGCCAAGAAATTCGATTTAAGCGAGCGGGAAATGATCATGGTGTACGAAGGGGCTCTCCTGCACGATATCGGAAAAATCAGCATCCCGGACGATATCCTAAAGAAGCCGGGACGCCTGACGGAATTGGAGCGGAAGATCATCATGACCCATCCCGCTCGCGGGGGGGATTTGTTGGAGAGCGTTCCCCAGCTCAAGGAGCTGGCGCCGATCGCCCGCTACCACCACGAACGGCCGGACGGCACCGGGTATCCGCAAGGCCTCAAAGGGACGCAGATTCCGCTCGTGTCCAGCATCGTGGCGATCGCGGACTTCTTCGAAGCCTTGAGCGCCAAGCGGCCTTACAAAGAGGCGTGGGCCATCTCCGACATCGCGGCCGAGATCGCCCGTGTGCGGGGCCAGCAGTTCCCCGAGGAAGTCGTGGACGCTCTTTTCGCCGTCTTGGCCGAAGAGGGCCTCATCGAAAAAGAGAAGGTCGCGAAATTCCAAAAAACCGCCGCCTAAACACCTCGTCCCTTATTTGAAAAAAGCGAATCTGAAGATGTGGTAGACGGCGCTGAGGCCGTCGGACCAGTTGATCTTCTTGCCCTGGGCGTAGGTTCGGCCGTTGTAGGAAACCGAAACCTCATAAAAACGGAGACCTTGCTTGGCGGCTTTGATTGTAATTTCAGGCTCGATGGAGAAGCGGTCCGACCGGAGGGGGATTTTCTTAAGATCGGAGGCCCGGAACATCTTGTAACAACTTTCGATATCGCTGAAGTTGACGTTCGTGACCATGTTGGTGAGCCACGTGATGATCCGATTCCCGAGCTGGTGCCAGTAGAACAGGAGCCGCCGCTCCTCCCCACCGGCGAACCGGGATCCGTAAACCGCGTCGGCTTTGCCTTGTTTCAGCGGGAGAAGCATTTTATCCAGATCCGCGGGGTCGTATTCCAGGTCGGCATCGTGAAAGCCGATGAATTCCCCCGCCGCCTCTTCGATCCCTTTTCGGATGGCCGCGCCCTTTCCGCGGTTGCGGGGGAACTCGACGAGCCGGAAACCCAAATCGGTTTGAAGGCGCCGGAGGAGTTCCCGGCTCCCGTCGGTGGAGCCGTCATCCACGACGATGATTTCCCTTGTGGGAGCATGTTCGAGCCGCGTGGAGATAAGCCGACGGAGCGACTTCTCCACGAATTCGTGCTCGTTGAAGACCGGGACGATCACACTCAGCGTCGGCTTGGAGGGGGAACTCATCTGATCTCTTTAAAAACCTCTATACACGTCCTTGCGGTGCCCGATCTTGATCACAAGAATCAGAAGCACCGCTTTCCGGATCTCGTAGACAACCCGGTAATCCCCGAGTCGAATCCGGAACAAATCCAGGCCCCCATGGAGCTTCCGGACCTGCAGGATCTCGGAATAAGGATTCTGCGCCAAAATCGCGAGGGCCTCGATCACTCGGTCCTGAACGCGAGCAGGGAGGGCGTCGAACTCCTTCTTGGCCGATTTGACGAATTCGACCCGATAACGAGTCATCGCCTGGACGGTTTCTTCCTGGATTTGAGAATTCGGGAGAGGGGGATCGTGTCCTCGTGCTTGCGGACCTCGTAGGCTTGAAGGTCGGCCTGATCTTCCAGGCATTCGATCAGTGCGTGTTCGATGAAGTGGCCGATCTTCAGTCCCCGGCTCTTACAGTACCGGGAAACGGCCGCCTTGACCGGAGCCGAAAGCGTCGTGGAAAGGTTTGCGTTCTTCATATTCATTATTTTTCGTGAAATATCATGAAAAGTCAACATGCGGGCGGTTCGCTACTCAGTAGGGTGGTTATTGGAGTTTCGGCGTGTGTACGCAACACTCCCCAAGGACCGGCGCTCACCCATCGGACATCGGATGCGGCATGAGCCGAAAGCGGCTCACCCTCTACGCCGATAGCAATGACCCGCCGCGATTCCATCTACTTTGCTCGTTCGGGCACTTTGTAGAGCGGGTGGTTCATGAAATCGTTGAGATATTCCTTCGGAACGTTCTGCGCGATTCGCTCGCGCTCCTTGCCGTACTCGTCGCGGAGTTCGTCAGCCTCCTTGCATTTCTTGAGCGAGTCGAGCCACTTGATCCGGGCGACATAGCAGAGCTGGCGGAGCCAGGCGATCGGGCAGTCGCGTGGTTGAAGCTCTGGTGTCAGGCCATGTATGGGGTGTCCTCCCAGGGCTGCCAGTGCCATCGCTATGCCATGAAGGATGAATTGATGATCCAACCACCTTGTCCCCTGAGTGGCCGATGCCAAAGAATCAAACTCCCTGGTAATCTCATTGATCGGACGCAGCTTTCCCTCAGCTTCGATCTGAAGAGCGTTCATGAGAGCGCGGCCCGCACCGGAATGGTGGCCAATCGTCCTTCGGATCGCAGCCGCCTCACGGTACCTTGCCGCGGCGTCCATATACTTCCCTGTCAGATAGGAGAGAGAACCTCGGGTACCTTGGACCGATGCGTCAGCCCAGCGATCGTCTGAATGAGACAGGGTCTCGGAATGTTCGACCCAGAAACGATTCGCCGCTTCTGCTGCACCCAGGTCGATCAGATTGTCGAAGTAATTCACGCAGGCAAACGTTTCCGTGGAGCGGTCGCGGATCTCGCGGGCTTCAAGAATCACCTGTCGGGCATCCGCCAGAGCAAGCTCGTAATCACCCGCCTCCAAGGCATGAACGCCGTGATTCATACGGCATCGGGCAGCCAGTTGTCGGAGTCCGGCTTCGCCGGCGATTTCGATCGCTCGACTTAGAATACCGATAGCCTCCCTGCCACGTCCCAGGCGTTCCAGTGTGGGGCCGAATCGCAGCATGACTTCAACCTGCACCGGGGCAGGCGTCTCGGGACGGATCAGCGACTGGGCTCTCCGCAGATATTCCAGGGCGTGCTCGGGGTTTCCCGTAGTTGTAATGGAGAAGGCCACGCGCGCCCACAATCGAATCTGGGCAGTGCGATACTTCTCGCCTTCAAACCGTTTCAACGCACGCAGGGTTTCATGAATTGCGTCGCGGTTCCGGCCGCCGTTCAAAAGCGCCTGAACCCGATCGTGCATCATTTCGATGACATGTTCTTCCAATGCCGGATCGGCCTGAAATTCGTGAAGAGCACGCTCGGACGCCTCCAGCGCTTTCTCCGAATCCGCTTTAAGGTTGAAAAACATTAGCTCTAATCTTGCAAAGCGACCCCTGGATTCGTGATTGCTACCGATGCCCGCGAACGTCCACCGCTCAAAAAGCTGCGAAACCTCACCCAAATCGCCCACCATGATCGTGGAACGAACGAGCGGCTCGAACACCTCGTCAGCCGAAGGAACTGTGAGACGCAAGAGCTCCCACATTGTGGTCGCTGCGGAGAAGAATTGATGCGCTTTCAAAAAACGATGGAACTCAGTGGCCTGGCGACCTGCCTCAAGGATTGTCTTTATGGCTTCGGGGCTTGGAATGCCGGCGATGAAATGGTGTGCAATTCGATCCAGTGCCTCGGATGATGCGGTACCGTGGCGTTTCAGCAGAAACTCACCGATCTCTGTGTGCCGGCGCTGGCGTGCTTCGAGAGAAACGCTCTCGTGAATTACCTCAAAAATCAGATCATGCGTAAACCGCTGGATTCGTTTTGGAAATGCGCTCTTCTCCGCGAGGTAATTCCGATGGAAGAGTTCCTTCATGACGGCACTCAAATCTTGTGTCTGCTTAGAATCCAAAAAAACGGTTGCTTCGTCCGCTTCAAAAGAGGAGCCAAAGAGTGAAAGCCACTGCAAGACTTCTCGATGGGACTCGGGGAGTTTGTCGAAGCGAGATGCGATTAATGCGTGAAGCGTAGTGGGCATCTCGGCGTTAAGGGAACCGATCGGTTTGGCGTACCGAAAGCCTTCGGCATCCGTTTCAATAGCGAAGGAATTGGATTCCTTTTGTTGGCGGATGACCTCTTCAACGTAAAGAGGATTTCCCAGAGAAAGACGCTGTAGATCCCGACGGAGTTGAAGTGCGACGCGATCGACACCCAAGAGGGTGCCCGCGAATCGATCGATCTCATCTTCCCGAAGTGGAGCAGGCCGAATTTCGGTGTAGTTGAGCTTTTTTGTCCAGCGAGGTTCTAGATCTGGGCGATGGAGGAGGACCAAGAGAAGCCGCGTAGTTTCAAGTCCATCAAGAATGTATTCCATCAAATTGATGGAGTGAGGATCCGCCCAGTGGAGATCCTCGAAAATAATGACGAGGGGCGTGCGCGCCGCACCACGGAGCAGCTTGCGGACGGCGAAGAACAGCCCTTGCCGGATTTCCTCCTCTTTCATTCCGACCAGGCGGTCGATCTTGGCGTTTGGCTCCAAGAAAACACGGAGAAAGTCTGTCTCGGCGTCCGTCATCTCCCAACGGGATAGTGTCTGAATCCCGGGGCCGACGAGACCAACGACGACCTGACGAAAGCCTTCGTAAGGAGTGGCACGATGCGGTGAAAAGGAACCCTCAACATATCGGGTCTGTCTTCGTGTCAGACTCTCTTTGAATTCCGCCAAGAGGCGCGTCTTGCCGATCCCCGCGTCGCCCACAATGTCGACGATCTGCCCTTGATCTTCAGCAACTTGTTCTATAAGTTCCTCGAGCTGCTCAAGCTCCGTTGCGCGTCCGACAATGGGTACTAGTTCAGGTGTGAGACCCCTCAGACGTGAAGGATCTGTTCGTTCACCCCGCAATAGGTAGATGCACTTTCCCGCTTCCTTTACGTATTCGAAAAGGAAGAGTCGTTCGTAGATCTTGGCCAGATTTGGACTAACCGACGTGTCCCCCGCCTTTAGCGATTCGATCTCAGCGCCAAATTCAGCTTCCCAATTCAATTTGGGTTTCCCTCGCTCTAACTCAACGGCAATCTCTTTGATGGTCATCCGTCGTTTTGGCCCTGAGGCCTTAATGGCTGTTCGAATTGCGGTCTCGGCGTCTGTTTCGCTCCGTTTGTCGACACCGAAGAGAAGAACTCCACGATTCCTACCCAGGTCGAACCACGCACTTTGTGGTGAGTCTGAGCAAGATATGGCCGGCCCTTCAACACCGATAGCAATGACCCGCCGCGATTCCATCTACTTTGCTCGTTCGGGCACGCGGTAGTGTGGATGATTCGTGAAGTCTTGGAGGTATTCTTTCGGAACGCTCTGCGCAATACGCGCGCGTTCCTTGCGATATTCCGCGCGAAGCTCCTCGGCTTCTTTGTACTTTTTGAGCGAGTCGAGCCACTTGATCCGAGCCACGTAACAAAGCTGCCGGAGCCAGGCGTTGGGGCATTCGCGGGGCTGCAGGTTGGGATCGAATCCACTTTTGGGAGTTTGTCCCAACGCTGCCAGGATGATTGCGGTGGCGTTCATCTGAAAGCGGTAATCGAGCCATTTTGTTGGCTGAGACACCTGCGCGATCCCTTCGAATTCCTGGATGATCTCAGAAAATGGTCGAAGCCTCGCCTCGGCTTCAATTCGAAGACTATGCAGAAAGGCCCGGGCGGCGCCCGCATGATGGCCCAATGCCTTTTTCTTTTGGCCACCGTCTCTATAGAACCGAGAAGACTCCCGATGGTGGCCCAGGAGATTTTCTAGTGACGCGTGTATTGTAACGGCTGCTGCGCGGTCCCAGGGGTCACGCGACGCCGTAAGGAGGGCCTGGCTCTGTCTCCAAGCCTCTTCAGCCGGACGTGCGGCACCGAGATCAACCAAAGTATCCAAAATTCCGAAATGCCCGCGCAGCTCCGTCGAAGTGTCGCGTATCTCGGTTGCTTCAACACAGGTTTTTTTGTAATCCAGTAATGCAAGCGCGTAGTCGCCATCTTCCAGTGCAAACAGCGCACGATTCATGCGAGCCCGGGCAGCCTGCTGTCGAAGCCCTGCTTGCTGCGCAATTTCCATGGCTTTACCCATGATTTGCACAATCTCCCCATATTTGCCGAGACGCTCGAGCGTGGGGCCATACCTCATCAGCAACTCCACTTGTACGGATGCAGGGGTGTCTTGGCGCACCAGGGCGCTTGCGCGTTCCAGATACTCCAGGGCGTGTTCGGGGTTTCCAGTCGTTGTGATTGAAAAGGCGATGCGTGCCCAGAGTCGAATGCGGGGAATGAGGTATTTCGCCGCATCAAATCTCTTTAAATAAGAGAGTGTTTCATGGATTGCGTCCTTATTGCGACCACTGCTCAGTAGCGCATGAATACGATCATGCAGCATTTCAACTAAGAGCTCCTCGAGTTCGGGGTGTGAACTAAACACCTTCAATGCCCTCTCTGAAGCTTCCACCCCCCTTACAGAATCCCCCAGGATGTTATGGTGGAGCAGCTCGAGTCTGGCGAATTTTCCTGCTGATACAGAATTCTCCTTTACTCCCGCCTGTTTCCACCGATCCAGGGCCTTGGGCACCTCCCCCAAGTCACTCACAAGGATTGTGGAACGGACCAGAGGCTCGAAAACGTCATCGGCCGCGGGACTCGCGGGCTGCTTGGCCTCCCACATTTCGGCGGCAGCGCGCAAAAACATGTGTGCGCGCGGAAGGCGATGAAAGGAAATTGCCTGATCGGCGACTTTGAGAAGAGTTTCAATCGCCTCCTTCGAAGGGACCCCCAGCATCAGGTATTCGGCCGCGCGTTCAAGGTTCTCCCCACTGATGGAGCCAGAATGATGAAGTACAAAAAAGCCGATTTCCGAACACCTTTTTTGACGCTCTTCCGAGGGTAGACTCTGACGTATGACTTCGAAGATGAGATCGTGTGTGAAACGGTGAACTCTCTTCGGAAAGGCGCTTTTTTCAGTCAAGTAGTGCTGAAGGAAGAGCTGTCCGAGAGTCTCTTCTGCGTTGGCACCGGTCTTTGTTTTGAGGAAAACGGCAAATTCTTGGGTCTCAAACGATGAGCCGAACATCGCACACCATTGCAGAGTTTCACGTTGTTCGAGTGGCAGCTGATCGAATCGGGATGCAATCAGTGCACGGAGTGTTCCTGGAATCTCGAGCGCCGTTACGGAGTCCGCTCTCGCATAGTGCTGTCCCTTATTGTCAGCTTCGATTTCGATGGACTCACTAGCCTTTAAGTGCCGAATTAGCTCTTCGACGAAGAGTGGGTTTCCGAGGGAGAGGCGAAAGAGATCGCGTCGAAGCTGGAGAGCGATCCGATCAACGCGCAAGAGTGTGCCCGCGAATTGGTCGATCTCATCTTCTCGAAGAGGGGATAGGCGGATCTCGTTGTAGTTGAGCCGTGAATTCCAGGTCGGCTCCAGATTTGGGCGATGGACCAAAACCAACAGGAGACGTGTTTGTTCCAGTCCTTCGAGAAGATAACCTAGGAGATTGATTGAGGCTGGATCGGCCCAATGAAGGTTCTCCAGAATGACAACAAGAGGTACTCGAGCGGTGGCATGGAGCAGTTTTCGAACTGCGTAGAAAAGCCCCTGCCAGATTTCTTCCTCTTTCATCCCTTCCAATCCCGCGATCTTGGCGTTTGGCTCCAGGAGTAGGCGGAGAAAGTTGGTCTCGGCTTCCGTCATCTCCCAGCGGGAAAGGGTCTCGATTTCCGATCCAACAAGGCCAACAGCGACTTGCCGGAATCCCTCGTAAGGATGTGGGTTTTGAGGCGAAAACGCCCCCTCAGCAAAGCGCATCTGTCGTCGGGCCAGATGCACTTTGAACTCGGCCAGGAGCCTTGTCTTTCCGATCCCCGCATCTCCGACGATGCCGATGATTTGTCCTTGGTCCTCTGTTATCTGCTCAACCAATTCTTCAAGGGATTTGAGCTCAAGCTCTCGACCGACGATCGGCACAAAATCGGGTACCAGACTCCGGAAGTGTTCGGAGCGCTCTTGTGCGGTACGAAGAAAAGAGAGTTTCACTCCCTGGACGCGCACCTCTTCGAAATGGAAAAGTCGCTCATACTTCTGCGCGATCGTGGGCTCGACGACGATATCCCCAGGTATAAGCAAGCGCAGGTGGTCCGCAAATGCTGCGTTCCAGTCTAGATCAATTCGGTCTCCTCCTATTTGGACCTCGATCTCTCTTACGAAAAGCTTTCGCTCCGGCATGGAAACTTCGAGGGCAGCGCGAAGGGCGTTTTCGGTGTCGATTTCTTGTGGTTTGAACCAGCCGAAGATCAGTGCGCCTGTGCGAGGACTGGCGCTCACCCATCGGACATCGGATGCGGCCTGAGCTGAAAGCGGCTCACCCTCCACGCCGATCGCAATAACCCTCCGTGTCTCCACGTTCCCCTCTTTAACCGAAGCCAGCTCAAGTGACTATTTTCAAGGGGGAATGTCCATTATTTCGACCGGAAACCAAAGTTACGAAACCAAAGTTCCGGTTACGCCTCACGGAAAGCCTTTGAAAGGCCTCGTGTTTTAAATATGTAATAATATCAATATCTTGGGTCGTATATTGGAATGGTAACAATTGGCACGCCCCTCGCATGGAGAAGGGGCATGATGCACGCGAAAAAGGGAATCTCGATCTTGGCGGGCCTTAGCATTGCCTACCTCCTCGGGGGTTGTAGTGCTCAGGGTGTCAATCCGACGATGAGGGCACAGAACGTGCTGATCGAGTCCGCCAACTGCGCTCAGAATACAAATGCCCTTTCCAGGACTGGTGACGGTGGTGGACAACGCACCGGAATTCAAGCATTGGTTCGTCCAGTTCTGGGTGACGGTGGTGGACAACGCACTGGAATTCAAGCATTGGTTCGTCCGGTTCCGGGTGATGGTGGTGGACAAAGGACAGCCACTACTTTGGCAAAACGAATTGGCGACGGCGGCGGTCAGTCTCCTGCTATCTATGGTCTTGATGGAGAATGTTCGAACCTGGTTGCTCATATAACTGGTGACACAGAGAACACGGATTCCGTGCTGGTCACCATCGATGGCCAAGAATTCTCGATCACGGTTGATGCGAACGGACACTTTGAGGCCCTGATTCCGGTTTCGGAGGTGCCGCAGAACGTGATTCTGACGGCATACGCTGGAGAGATTGCCGGGATGGCGGTGGATGCATCAGCACTTTTGAAATAAACGATTAAACCCTCCTCCTTGCCCCCTATTTAGAAACTCCCCCGAAAGCGGGGAGTTTCTTTTTGGCAGAAAAATCCGGATTCCGGCAGACCGGCAGCGGTGATCGGTCACCGTACCGGTGATCCGGGATCAGATGAGTCCGTACCGAACAGATATGTAGTGGATCAGGCGGCTTTGGTTGTGACGATACGGAAACGGTAGCCGAGCGCGGCCAGGAGATTCAGGAGAACGTCGAAGGACACCCGGGCGGTTCCCACGCCGGACTCGATTTGAGCGATCCGACCTTGCGTGACTCCCACATTATCGGCCAGCTTGGCTTGGGACATTTTGAGGTCTTTACGTACGCTCACAATGAGATCGATGAGTTGTTGTTTTTCCCGGACCTCGTTCTGATTCACGCCGAGGGCCTTCGCAAGCTGAGCGACGGATCTGTCTTTCCACGGCATGGCGCTATACCTCCCGGATTCGTCTCAAAGCGACGTCGATTTCCCTTTGGGGGAGTTTCTGCGTTCGTTTCCTGAAGGCGTGAAGGACGTAGACGGCCTCTGCCTTCTTGATGAAGTATAAGACCCTCACGTGCCCGGTCCGGTCCTTGAGACGAAGCTCGTTTAACCCGTGATGGATCGCGGAAAGGTTCCGGTTTACCGGCATTCCCAACGGTCTCCCGCCGGTCAGCAGGTTCACTGCATCGAGGAAATCGGACCGGAGATCCACCGACTGCTCCTGGAAAAACTCCTCCACCGGACTTCGGCCTGAACTCGTCACGTAAAACTTAACCTTCATATAGATTATAAGTCCTGGCTAATAATGAGTCAACGCTAATACCTCGTGAATCCCGCTCCTGCCCTTAGCATATGTCGTGCCAAGGCGAAGTCTGATTGGTCCCTCGGATGCCGGCCAACGGGGACGGAGACGGAATGGCGGATTGCCTTGATGCCTGGGGCCGACGCCAACCATGTTGGGATGGGTTGGAGCGTCCTTAAGACAGACCCGGATTCGATTTCCGGAATCCGAAGACCGGTATCCGGGTCCAGATGAGGGCGATCCATAGGTGACAGCCGATCTATGCGTTTCTAGCGCGGCACGGCGGTTGCTCTTGTTGGCGACGTGCCGGTCGCGGGTCCAGGTTTGCAGGCGTTGACCACTGTACACGTATTCGTGTACACTTTGTGGAGTGTTGAACGGTAAAAAAGCGCGAACTGGAGCGGGTCTTGAGGGCGTTAGGCTGGCGTTTCTTGCGGCAGGGCGGAAGTCACGAGATTTGGATCAACGGGATCGACGTGGAAGCAATCCCGCGGCATTTCGAGATCAACGAAAACACGGCCAAGGCGATCATCAAGCGTGTGAGGAATCGCCCGCCCGAGGCGTGATGAGGGGTAAGCCATGAGAATTGAAGGAAAGGTCACACCACCGAAGGGGAGGAAGAACCGATTCTGGGGCGTGGAAATTCCCCTGCTTGAGGTTTACACGCAGGGGAAATCCCGCGAGGACGCATATCGTATGGCCCGGGATGCGATCGAAAGCCTGGTGAACAAAAAGGGTTTCAGCGTGACGATCACACCGGCAAAAAGAAATCTCTTCGAGGTCTCCTCCGACGACTTCGCCACATTTCTCGCGTTTGTTCTGACCCGGCTACGGACGAGCCACCATCTGTCGGCACGCGAGGTATCAGAACGGCTCTCGTCGTCGTCGCCTAACGCCTACGTTCGATACGAACGAGGGAAGGCGATGCCTAAGCTGAATACCCTGCTGCAGCTTCTTCGGGCCATCGACCCGAGGCTGTCGCTTGTATTGAAAGGCGCCTAGGGGGTCGGCACTCATTTGGGGACGGAGGCCGGACTTCAGTCCTCCAGGGACCGGAAACGGGACCTGGCAACTGCGCGCGTTTTCATAACGGCCTGAAACCAGACGCGATTTCCTGTTGGCACGCGGAGTGCTCTTGGGGAGCATTGGTGCCTATGAAGTTTCTTTCTTCCCGCGGTTGTGTGATTGACGAAGATAGCCAATTGGAGATATCCTTAACATGAAAGTTAAGTTGTACCGGTCCGATCGTGGCAGAAGTCCGGTGGAGGAATTCATCGACGGCCTCCCCAAAAGGGACCAGGCGCGGTTTCTCGGCGCGCTTCTCGGAATTGAAGCGGAGGGCTTTCAATGTGCCGGAGTTGGGTTCCGCAAGCTGCATGGAAAGCTTTGGGAGATGAAGCTTCGGACGGAAGGCGGCGCGTACCGGATTGCATATGTGGTCGTCCCAGGAGGGCTAATGGTTTGGCTTCATGCGTTTAAGAAGAAGACCCAGAAGACCGACCTCAACGATCTCCGATTGGCCGAACGCCGCATGAAGGAGGTGCTCAATGCGTAAGAAACCCTGGAAATCCTCCGCCGGTCTCGTGAGGAGGCTTCTGAAGGATCCTGAGGTCCGGATTTATTTTGAGATCGAGAAGGCGAGAAGCGAATTCGCGGCTGCCGTTCGAGGGGCAAGGAGAAAGGCGGGCTTTACCCAGGCTGCGCTGGCGGGGCGGATCGGAACGACTCAAAGCGTAATCTCCCGGTTGGAGAGCGGAAACGACAAACGCACGCCTTCACTTCCACTCCTGGCGAAGATCGCCCAAGCCTGCCACGGCCACCTGGAGGTACGGTTCAGGTTTTCGAAAGCCGCATAACTCGCCGGTTCATTGATACCTGCAACAGAAACAGGTGCCTGGTTTCCCTCGCAGTCAATCCGGGCTAAAATGCATTCGAATCGCCCGTTGACCTCATGGCCTATTCGGATCGCTACCTTTTGTTCATCGAGTACTTCAACAAGCAACGCTACCAGTCGGCGCAAACGGCGCTGGACGATCTGTGGCTGGACGAGGAGGGGACCGACAAGGACTTCCACGGCGGCCTGATCCAGGTGGCCGTGGCGTTGTTTCATTTGACGAACGAGAACCCCGAGGGCGCCCACCGCGTCTATCTGAACGCGAAGCAGCTCCTTGCGGGTTTTGGCGATCGATATCAAGGCCTCGACGTCCGCAAACTTCTTTCCGACCTGGACGAGCTGTTTTCGAAACATGTCAACGCGGAAAACGGCCGCAAGGATTATCGGGGGGTCCTGCCATCCATCGAATTTCAAAACGACTCGCTCTGACGCTCCTGACCGCTGTCCTTTGGATAGGCTTGGCGTCGGCGCAGGAGACGCCCAAGCCTGTCAGCCCGGTCCCTACGGCGACAGTCACACCCAAACCCACACCGAGGCCCAGGCCGAAAATGAGCTGGGAGCGGGCATTCGAACGGCTTCATTCCCGCCTGAAGGCGGACGGCCTGAAGGGCAGAGCGCTTGCTCCTTTCAACGTCGCAAAGCTCAAGTATGTGGAACGGGCGGTGGAAGCCAAGATGTTGAACGTGATCCGGCCGATGGCCCCGTTCGGCGACTACGCGGACGAGAAGTCGGTGCATAAGGGGAGGGAGTTTCTAAAGGATCACGAGGCAGCTTTCAATCTGGCGCAGAAAGAATCGGACGTGGCGCCTTCGATTATGGCGGCAATCCTCTGGATCGAGACGCGTTATGGGGTTTACAAGCCCCGCTTCTTCGAGCTCTCGGTTCTGGCCTCGTTGGCCGCTTTGAGCGACGGAGAATTCGGAAAAGAGGTCGCGGCTAAAATTGCGGAAAAAGCGAAGAGCGAGGAGCCGAAGGCTGCGGCGTTGGATTGGACGAACCGCGCGTTCGAGATCGGATCGGCCTGGTACGAGGAACTGAAATCGTTCCTGCTTGTTTGCGAGATACGGGGCTGGAATGCGCGGAAAATCAAGGGCTCGTGGGCGGGGGCGGTCGGATACGGCCAATTCATGCCGAAGACGGCGCTACGGAACATGACACAAGGCCCGACGGTCTGGCTGGCGGATCTTTGGAGCTGGGACGATACGATCCGGCTGGTGGCGAGGCACCTTAAGGAAAACGGTTGGAGTCCCGCGGCGGCGGTGGGTGCTAAGAAGGAGGCGATCCTTAAATACAATCGGCATACCGGCTATGCCGATGCCGTGTTTGCCTTGGCGACGCAGCTGGAGCAGCCGCCACGCACTCCTACGCCGACAATTGGGGACACGTACCAATTAAAAATTACCAACGAAATTAACCTCATAAACCACCAAAATTCCGTGGGTCTGTGAAATTCGTACGTGTCCCCAATTTCCCTAGAAAAGTGAGCGCAGGCGGTCGTGGCCGTCTTGTGGCCAATCGAATTCCGGAGCTTGAAGCCTGCCCCACGTAGTAATCCTCACATTATGGAACCGTTCTTGCAGACGCTCGATTTGCGGTTGCGCGGAAGAGGGCAGGGCCAGCGAACTCAAATGTCGCAAATTTTCTGACAGAAGATCTACGAGATCGCGCTCATCTTTATATTGAATCCATTGAATGAGGCCCGGGGTTGCGAACCAGTCGGTTCGAAGCCGGTCCGAAAAAGCGATTGCGAGGCCGTTCGCTTGGCGAAAATTCTGGTCGAACGCGTGCCACCGCAGGGCACCCAACGACCTAGGATGCGGTTTTCGTTCCCACTCGCAGCTTCGCTTCAAGAACGCTTGCGAGAATGCGTTGGCATAGTTTTCGCATTCGTCGGCGCGAGGTGCATGCAAGAACAGCGCCTGCGGCGAGAGGCAACCCTGTTGTTCCCAGATCAGAATATCTTGAGCGAGGAGGTCCCATTCCTTTTCCGTCGGCGTGATTCCGCGCGGAAGAATCGCCGCTGAGAACTTCGGACCGTAAGCCACGATTCGCGCACGAGAAGGGGCGAGGACGGAGAGATGTTCGATCGTATCGTTATCTCCCTGGAGGATCGCGGTTGTCGCCGGGGCTAGAAGATCTCTGGTCACCGCATCATCTCCGGAGTCGGTCGAGACCACCGCCGCTCGGGAGGCGAAAGCCGGATGAATGGTAGCCAGCGAACGATGAAGTGCATCGAGCAGATTTCCGCTTCGAAGAGAAGGGCGATGGATCGAAGGAATTCCACAGAGGAGCGAAGCGAAGAATGGAAATACGCCGGTAACCGGAAGATTTCCGGCCGAAATCTGAACCAGAAAACGGTCCGCCGTGTTTGGACGCTTGTCTTTCCATGCGCGCTCGGCGGCGGCTGTGAGCAGCTTTTCGCCGAGAGCTTCGAATGTGAGATTGAGTCCTTCGGTTGCGGAGCCTTGTGAGAAGTAACGGCTTTCTCGTAGCGAAATCTCGAATTCGCGCCTGGGAGGAAATGCGGGATCGAGCCATTTCTTTGCGAGATCACCCAAAACCTTGATCGATTCCGCTAAAGACACCGATGGCGCGTTTTGTGCTGTCGACGCGATCCCGCTAAAATTTGGTTTGGCATGAATGGTGCGAGTTGCGACTTGCGGCGAATGAATTGTTTGAAGTGAGCAGCCCCGAATCTCCGCGGCCGCGACACGACCCAAAACTTCAAAACCTGTTTTATGCCGTCGACCCCAATCCCCTGTCAGAAGGGACGATACGGACCCGCGGTTGGCGACGTCAAAGACGGCGATCATGCCTTCATTTCCGGGAGATGGTTCCTCCAGCGTTCGCGGGTTAACGATTCGATACGGGGCCCAAGCCGGGGATTCATAAGTAAAATGTTCTCCGTCCAGCCTGGTCCACGCCGGCGAACTGATCTCCGTCATGCCGTATTCAGCGAAATAGCTCGTGGCGGAGATGCCGAGGAGTTCCTCCGATAACTGTGAAAGTTCCACGGGGGACGGAACGAACCTGCGGCCCTTCCGCCCGCCGGTTTCAAACAAGAAGCTTCCTGGTGGAAGACGGAATGAAAGATTCCTGCTCTTGAGAAACAGGAGCAGATCGGAGAGTGCAATAGACGTCGCCGCGATCCAGAGGGGCGTCTCCGTGCGCTTCGAGCGGACAAAAGCCTCTTGCGCCGCAACTGGGTCCACGCCGCCGTTTTGAACGGCGTACGTCACATCTCCGTTGGAGAACGCGCGCGCCAGCGTCGCTACCATGTGCGCGAGAGAGGAGCGTGGCGCGTCCAGGTCCGATGGGATCAGCGAAAGACACATGAAGCGAGCCGCGGCGCCGTGAGCGGGTTCAAGGACAAAACGCTCGAACGAACGAACGCAGGCGCGGTCATAAAGCTCGAGCGTATTGAAGACGTGCGTTCCCGTTTCGGCTTCGGTCGTGCCGCTGGTTTGGAACGTCGCCACCACGTCCCGAGCCGGAAAGGACGCGAGGCGATAGCGCTTGAACCCCGCCGTTGGGTATGGCGGGATCTTCGAATAATGCCTCACGCTCTCGGGCGTGGCGTGGTTCGTGTCGCAAAACCGCCTGTACGGCTCGACACCCTCGTACTGATGGGCGAAAACTTCAAGGGCAAGTGAATTGAAGGCATCGCCCGAAATTTCATCGGTTTCCATCAGCCGCAGGATCTTCCGATCGAGAGGCTTCGAATCCATCAGGTCATTTCCGAAATAACGGCGTTGAGCTGGCCGAGCGCCCAATCCAGCTGGGACTCTTCAATTGTGAGGGGCGGCGTGATTGAAAGCACGTTACCGTTGATGCCCGCCGGTAGAACGATCACTCCGCGCTTAAGCGCACGCCGGGCGGCTTCGAACGCAACGCTCTTTCTCAGGCCACCGGAAAGTTCGATCCCGATCATGAGGCCGCGGCCCCGAACTTCTTTGATGAGAGGGGCCTTCCATGTCCGGAGCTTTTCGAGCGTTCTTTTTCCAACCTCGGCCGCTCTTTGGACTACGCCGAGGCGTTCGCCCTCCCGGATTGCGGCCAACGCCGCCGCACATCCCAGCGGATGACCCAGGAACGTGCTGGTATGAAGAGCTTCGCCCTCGGATTTGGGCCATTTCTTCATGACCTTGGCGGTACCGATGCAGGCCGAAAAGGGCAGGGAACCGGTGAGCGCCTTTCCGACGCAGAGTAGGTCCGGCGTGACGCCCTCATGTTGAACGGCGAAGAGGGAGCCCGTGCGGCCGAAACCCGTGAAGATTTCATCGACGATCAGGAGAATCCCCTTCTGGCGAGCCAGATCGGCTACGGCCTTGAGCCAACCCTCCGGAGGGAGGATCACGCCCGCCCGCCCCTGAATGGGTTCCAGGAGAACGGCTCCGACGGCGAGTTCGCCGTCTTGTGCCTCTTCGACGATCTCCCCTAACTCCCGGATGGAGGCTTCGACAGAGTCTGCGGCGTGGGGAAAACGCGCCCGGCATGAGAAGCGTGGGATCAAACCGGCAAACGGCTCGCGGAACTTATCGATCCCCGTGACGGCAAGCGCGCCGAGCGTGAGGCCATGGTAGGAGTTCTCGAACGAAATCACGCCGGGCAAGCCCGTATAAAGCAATGCCGTCTTGAGCGCCGCCTCGACCGCCTCGGCGCCGGAAGAGCAAAGGATCGTGCGAGGTTCGGGCATCGGCGCCAGGCGCGCAAGCGCCTCGAGAAGCTCCACTTTGACGGCGGGAGGATGCACGTCTCCCATCCCGTGCGGAAGCTCCCGTGCCTGGGATGCGATCGCCCCAGCTACGGCCGGATTCGAATGGCCGAGCATCGCGACACCGAACGCCGCGGTAAGATCCACAAAAACGTTTCCGTCCGCATCTTCGACATTGGAGCCGAGCGCTTTCTTCCAAAATACGGGAAAGTCGTTGGCAAGATACGTGATGCCGGGCGCTTCGACGGGCCCGAGGCGCTGGGCCAAAGCCTTGGATTGCGGCCCCGGAATTTCCGTCCTAAGCGATCCGATGTTCGATCCGAAGTTCGTCTCCGCCATCATCACTCCAAATGATCCAGAATAGCCTTGAAGAGGGCGCTCTTGAGCCGCAGCTCCCTAAGGTACGCCGTGTTTTCAATCACATGGTAGGAGCGGCTCATCCCCACCAGCGCGGTCGTAAGGCCGGGCGCCGCCGCGGCGAAGGCGATCGCCCTCTGGGCGTCCGTCCGGGTCTCGCCCAAAGCTTGCTGGAGAAGTTCCGGAAGTTTTCCCATCAACTTCGCTTGATAGAGGGGGACGCTCCCCATGACGATAAGACCATGCGCCTGCGCGACCTCAAAAAAACTCACACGGCCACCGTTCCATTCCTGCGTTGGGGCCAGCGCGGCCTCCCGAAGCATCAAATTGAAGGGAAGCTGCACGGCACTGAAATGGTGGCGGTCCCCGGCCACCCTGTGCGCGATCTCCATGACATGTCTTAAGGACAAATAATTGCGGGCCTCCGGGGGAACGCGGAACCCGTCCCATGTGGCGAGGCCGTAGCGGCGAATGCGCCCCGCCTCGACCTCCTCCTCGAGAAAGCGGAATGCGGCCTCAAGGCGCCGGTCGAAAGTTTGTCGGTTCACGGATTCCAGCTGCGTTTCGGCGTTGTGAACGTAATAGATATCGACGGTGGAAAGGCCCAAATTTCCGAGGCTTTTGTCCAGCTCATGGCGCAGATACGTGGGTTCAATGCAGTGGCAGCCGCCCGCGATCTCGCCGACCCGGAGGATGCCGGGCCGGATGTACGTCTCCTCGAAATAGGAGTGCGGATCGGCGGGAACGTTCCCGTCGAACGAGAGGTAGCCTCCCTTGGTGGCGACGACGATTTCGTCCCGCGAGACCAGGCCGCTCGAGAACAGTCTCCTCAGGGCCTCGCCGATGGCGCGCTCGCTGCGTTGATACCGGTAGTTGATGGCCGTATCGACGGCATTGACGCCGTTCTCGACGGCCTGAACGACGGCGTCGGTATAGCGCACGTCGGTTTCGAAATCATGGGCCCCGAGGTACGTGCCGATACCCAGATCCGAGAACAAGAGCTCCATCCCGCCGCGGTAGTGCTCCTTCGGGACGTTTTTTTGCCGGTCCCGGAAACGCGCGGTTCCCTCGGAGGTCGCGTAGCCGGCGGTGGCGGGAAGAACCATGCGGTCCGTAACGAACCATCCCGCGCCCCGGGTGTCAATGGGCGCGAATGTGAATCGTAAGCGTATGGCTGGTGAGGTGGGCGATGCCGTTTCCGGGATCGTGGTCCAGATCGGTGCCGTGTACGCCGTCGTTCATGAAGTAATTGGGATCTTCCGCGCCGTTGTGCGTCCGCAGGTCAAGACGGATCCGGTCAGTCTCCTTTAGGCGTTCCGCGGAGGGCTCGTCACCCAGGTAACGGCCGTCCCCGTCGAAGGCGGAAATACGGAGGTAGGACACATGCTCGACGAGTGTCACGGTCGCCGCCCCTTGCATGCGGATCAGGCGTTGATCCGGAACGGCTCCGGCGAGGGAATATATGAACGTCTCCGTCGGGCCGGCCCCGGTTAGAGACTCGGTGGTCAGGCGCGTCAGGGCCGAGGGCCGGCTTAAGTCGTCTTTAAGTCGAGTCTCTAGGCCTTGGAGCTTGTGCGACATTTTCACCGTGTGGGTTCGAAGGAGCGTGACCGCCAAAACGGAGACGATCAGAAGGACGACCAGGAGTTCGATGACGCCGAAAGCTCTTCGGAATATACTTGCGTTCATGAAGCGAGCCACGGACCGCGGCGGAAGCGCGCTCTGGATCCTGATACTGTTTCTGGGCCTTTTCATCTGGGCCGGTTACCGCGTGGGCCGATTGTACTTCGACCGCTCGGCCATCGAAAGCGAGATCGCCTCCCTGGGCGATGAAGCCCTTACGATGCACGACGCCCAGATCCAGGACAAGATCGCAAGCGTCCTAACGAGTTACAACGCGTCGTTCGACAAGGAAAAGATCAACGTTCAAGTGAATCCGAAAGGGGACCGGATCACGATCCACGCGGGATATTACCGTATGGCCGATCTGGGCTTTTTCCAAATCCCCCTCCATTTCGAAGTCAACGTCGAGCGGGTAGAAACCAAGGCGGGGAGCGTGATTCAAAGCGTGAGGCAGTCGCTGGAGGATAGCGAGAACGCCAGCATCCAGAGATATGAAAAAGCGGTGAAGGCAGCGCAAGCTCCCACTCCGCCTGTCGGTGAGTAGTACACACCCTCGGCTTTCTTAGACGTTCAGACCTGCGGCTGTTTTACTTCTCGCGGACGCGGCACCAGGAGTGTGGCGACGGGGCGGAGTTCCGCGGCGGAGCCTAAGATCGCCGGCGGAGACGCGGGGCTACGCCCCGGCGCCCTGCCATTCATGATGATGTGGATTAGAGTTTCCAGAGAGTGCCAAAAGTCTTCCGGGCTTCGTCGAGAAGCTTGAGCGCGAGGGGGGAGGGGTCGGGCCATTCGGAGGCGTCGGGTTGCTCGTGGACTTCCACTACGAGCGGGGCGGCCTCGGTGAGTGCTTGCGGACTGTATCCACCTTCCAGGATGTAAAGGACCGGGATCGAAGCGCGGGAAGCAAACGCCTCGACGGCACTCAGGAGCTTTCGGAAACCTTCCGTCGTGATCTGGAGCTGTGCCAAGGGGTCGAGCGTGTGGCCGTCGAATCCGAGGGAAAGCAGGAGGAGATCCGGAGCGAACTGCTCCAGAATCGGGCCGAAAACACCCTTCCAAACGCTTAGAACTTCGGCATCACCCGAGCCGGCGGGCAACGGGCAATTGATGTTGGCGCCGATCCCGTCTCCAACTCCGATCTCATTCCAATCCCCGGTGTCGGGATAGAAGGGGGATTGGTGCTGGGACATATAAAGGATGTCCCCGCGGTCGAAAAAAATGTGCTGCGTACCGTTTCCGTGATGGGCGTCAATGTCGAAGATCGCCGCTTTCCGAAAAAGGCCCTTGGAGACTGCGTGCTGGGTTGCGAGCGCCGTGTTGTTGAACAGGCAGAAGCCCATGGCGCGGTCGCGGTCCGCATGATGCCCTGGGGGGCGAACCAGGGCGAGGGCCCGCGTACATTCCTTTCTTGAAAGGCTCCCGACGGCGTCCAAAACCGTGCCGACCGCAGTGCGTGCCGCTTCATACGAATCCCCGCACGTGTACGTGTCGGCATCGAGCCAACCGAACCCTTTTCCGGCCGTGGCGGCGACGGCCTCGATATGGCGTTCCGTGTGAATGATCGACAGCTCCTCAGGCGTCGCCACACGGTCGGTCTGGACGAAGCTCACCCGAGGGAAATTGGCGGAATTGAGCCGGGAAACGATTGCGCGCAGGCGCTCGGGTGATTCGGGATGCGGGGATTCGGAACGATGAAGCAGGAATACAGGGTGTTGATAAACCTTGAAGCTCATGCCACCCCGGTGTTTTCATCGTTCATCTGCATCCGCTTGATTTTCTCCCGGCGCCGGTCGGCGATCTGGATGAACGCCGGCATGATGACGATGCTGGCGAAGATGCATCCTAGCTCCCCTATGAGCCCGAGCCAGCCGAACGAGGCCAGAGCTTGGCTCTGCGCCCAGAGAAGCGTGGCGTATCCGATGATGGTGGTGATCGAGCAAAGCACGATAGCGCCCCCCACGGTGCCCAGAACGCGCCGCACGGAACCCGCGCCCTCGAAGCGATACCGTTGGAACAGATTCACGCCGTAATCGACTCCGATGCCGAACGTGACGGGGAACGCGATGAAGTTGAAGAAGTTGAGCTTGATTCCGAGGGCGGACTGGATTCCCATCATGAAAATCACGCCCAGCACGAGGCCCGAGACTACGTAAATAGATGTCCTCGCTTTCCGAAAATTCACGACCACCGCAAGAGCCACCAGAATGAACGCAAGAATCGTGGCGATGGGTCCGTCATGACGGACCGCCTTTAAAATGTCGGCGAAGATCGCCGCCTCCCCCGACATCCGAACCACCGATCCGTTCGGAAGGCGAATTGACGTAAGCGTGTCGGCGAACCGTATCAAGGTCCTGCCGTTGTTGAGGTTGGCTTCTGGCTTCGAGTAGACGAAAGCGAAGCGTCCGAGCGTGCCGTCCATCTCCTGGAAGTTTCTCTTGATCGAATCCGGAAGGTCCTCCATGGAGAGCGCTTCCAGGTCCACGGCTTTCCGGAAGTCGTCGATCTCCTTCCGATACTTCGGGCTGACGAAGTTCAAAGAGTGGTCTTGAAGGAGCTTCCGGATTTTCGCGAGTTCCTTGAGTTTCACGTTCTGCTCGGTCGGCAGGTACGATTGAAGCGTTTTGCACGTATCGATCGTTTTATCGGCGTCCGGAACGCCGGCTTCCCGCTTCATGACCGCGTCGCAGACGTACTTGGCTTCGGAGGGATCGTTGAGAAGCACCACCACGGGTGAGAGGCTCAACCCGAAGATGTCCTGCACGCGTCCCTTGAGGGATTGCACGGCCGGGTTGATGTGCGGCCTTGTGCGGAGCTTGCTGAAATCGTATTCAAGGGAGTTCGGAAGGAACCGGACGGCTAAGGCCACGGCCGACACAGCGAGAATGATTCCGAACCCCGCGATGATTTTGGGGCCGTGGGATACAAGGATGCCGACAGGGTAGAGCAGAAACTCCCACTGCTTCGAGACGAAACGCCCTCCGCGTACGATGGGGAGGACCTTTTCGGTGACGACCATGAGCGGCGGCAGCGCCAGATAAGTCCCGATCCAGCAAAGGGTCATCCCGACACCGCCGATGAAGCCGAACTGAGTGAAGCCCTTGATGTCCGAAACCCCCAATGCCGCGAACGCCACCGACGTGGTGACGGCCGCCGTCAGTGTACCCGCCCAGGTGGTTTCGATGGCCTTGGCCAGGGAATCCTCGACTCCCGCCTGATTCCGGCGTTCCTCCATGTAACGGGCCAGCAGGATGATGCCGTAGTTCACGCCGTTCCCGACGATGATGCTGCCCAGGAACGCCGTTTGCGAGTTGAGGTAGCCGATAGCGAGGCGTGTAAGGGCGAACGTCCAGAGGGCGCCGATGCCCACGACACACGTCAGAATCCAGATCGCCCGGAACCGGAGAAAATAGAGATACAGCGAACCGGCCACCAGGATCAGGCAGAGCGCGAGTGTCGACAGGACATCTCGGATCAATTGGCCGTATTCGTTCACGGTGTCCCTGAATTTCCCCGTGAAATCCACGCGCATCGAGGGGTGATAACTGGAAGGGTTCATCTCATCGATGATCGTTTGGACCTTCCCCATAAGGTCCTTGGCGAATCCCGTACCCGTCGAGCTTCCGTAAGGCCTGATCACCACGGCGGCAAGGCGGCCGCTCTCGCCGAAGAAGTACCCATCCAGATACTCGTCGTATTTCTTCGTCTTCGACTCGTATTTGTTCTCGATGTCGCCGACGTCGAACTCCACCTTGTCCTCTTCCAGGGCGATGAAGAACGGGTTCCTGCGGAGCTTTTCGTACCGGATCTTCCTGGCCAGCCGGTCGTGGATCGTGACGAGGTCTTCAAGGTCGACGTAGAGGTATTTATTCTTCGTGAAGAAGTCGCGAAGGTCGCTGATGTTGGATTCGACGTAGCGGACGTACTGCGGAGGGAGGCGTTTTAGCCTGGGCACCAGATCGGAAATGAAACGCTCAGTGGCGCGGAAGTCTTCGCATTGGATCGCCACGATCAGGCTGGAGATCCCCCCGACCCTTTGCACCAAATGGTCCATGGCCACGACGCTGGGCCTGTCCTGGGGGAGCAGCTCCTTGAAATCGCTCCGGATCGAAAGCTTGGAGGCCAGATACGCCGAAGGCAGAAGGCTGACGAGAATGCCGGCCAGCCACAAAAACGGGCGACGGTGAAAACTTTGCGCGAGTTTTCTGCTGTTGAACCAGCTCGGCATACGTAAAACGAAGCCGGATCATACCATCAATGGCGGAGACGGCCTTTTGTTTTCGGCGCGAAACTGGTAGGAGAGCCGGCTATGCTCGAGCTGAAGAAACTCATCGATTCCAGGCAAGGCGAGAACTACACGCTCCACGAGCGCTACATCAACCCCGCCTTCGCCAAAGTCCTCAAGATCATCGGGTTTGATCGTGTCTACACGAAGGGCAAGGGATCTTATCTCTGGGATCGCGAGGGGAACCGCTATCTCGATTTCATCTGCGGCTACGGCGTGTTCAACCTCGGGCGCAACCATCCCAGGATCCACGCCGTGCTCAAGGAATACCTGGATCTGGATTATCCGAACCTCGTGAAGATGGACGGCCCGCTGGTGGCGGGTCTTCTGGCTGAGGCTCTCGTCAAGAGGATGCCGAAGGGACTGGACACGGTGTTCTTCGGCAATTCCGGGGCCGAGGGGATCGAGACCACGCTCAAGTTCAGCCGGGCGGCCACGGGACGTTTCAACACGCTGTTCACAGAGCACGCGTTTCACGGGCTGACGTACGGTTCGCTCTCCGTCAATGGTGACGAGCACTTCCGCGAAGGGTTCGGCCCGCTTCTCCCGGGCTGCGACAAGATCGCGTTCAACGATCTGGAGGCCCTGGACCGGGCGCTTTCGACGAAGAAGTACGGCGGATTCGTCGTGGAGCCGATCCAAGGCAAAGGGATTTTTGTTCCGGCGGACGGGTATCTGAAGGAAGCCCAGAGGCTGTGCAGGAAGCACGGGACCGTTTTCATCGTGGACGAAGTCCAGATGGGAATGGGACGGACGGGCAAATTTCTCTGCCTGGAGCACTGGGGCCTCGAGCCCGACATGGTCGTTCTGTCCAAATCGCTCTCGGGCGGGCAAGTTCCGGTCTCGGCCGTGATCGGGCGCCGCGATATTTTCACGAAGGTGTTCAGCCGCCTCGACCGCTGCGTGGTGCACTCCACGACATTCGGCCAGAACGCGATGGCGATGGTCGCGGGTTTGGCCGCGTTGGACGTTCTGGAGGAGGAAAAGCTCATCGAGAACGCCGCGAAAATGGGCGACCTACTCATGCGCGAACTCAAGGCGCGCATCGGCCGGTTCGAACTGTTGAAAGACGTGAGGGGGAAGGGGCTCATGATCGGCGTGGAATTCGGCGAGCCGAAGTCCCTGGGCCTGAAAGTGGCGTGGAAGCTGCTACACAAGGCGGACGGCGGACTGTTCACGCAAGCGATCATCATGCCGCTCCTCGAAAAGCATCACGTCCTGACGCAGGTGGCGGGCCACAACCAGGACACGATCAAGCTTTCTCCTCCGCTCTGCATCACGGAGGAGGACATCACCTATTTCATGCGGGCGTTCGACGCCGTGGTGGCGGAATGCCACAAGTTCCCCGGCCCGGTATGGGACGTGGGCTCCGCTTTGGCGAGGCACGCCATGAGCAGAGGCCAGAAATCGGGCGACACGTTCGCTTCTTAGGGGAGTTTCTGAATAGGAGGAACGACGTTCTCTCCGGGCTGTCTCTTGCGGCGGAAATAGACGATCGCCGAAAACGCGGCCACCAACAGAAGAACGACAATCAATGCCGAACGCCCCGTTCGATGCATGGCCCGGACGGCGTCCGAGGGCTCGTCTCCGACATAATGAAGAACGTAGTTCACGATGATCATGTTGAGCGGTATGCTGATGAGCGCCGCGACACTGTCCAATAAGATGAAGCGCCGGTAGGGCATCCTCAAAATCCCCGCCGTCAGAAAAACCGTGGCACGGAGGCCGGCGATGAAACGGGCCACAAACACCACCCGGTTCCCCCACCGATGGAATCTCTGGTTGGCCTTCTTCATGCGTTCGGGAGTGACGAGATTGCGGAACGGAAAGATCGTAAAGATCCGGTTCCCGTAACGCCGGCCGACGGAATAAAGGATGGTGTCGCCGACCAGGACGGCGACGATCACCATCATGATCGCGGGAACGAGGCCGACATCCCCCTCGTACGCGAGGTAGGCAGCCGAGATGATGGGGATTTCCTCGGGGAGCGGGAGGCCCATCCCGCACAGGAGGAGGACCAAGAGCACAAGCCCGACGGCCATGAAGGGCGTGAGCGTTGAGATCCACTCTATGAATTGAGCAGTCATGAAGATTGGTTCCGCTTTAGGGAAGCGGACCGTACCAACGGTGAGCCCATCCCGTCAATTTCAACCGATTCAACCGAGTCCATCTTTTGTATATTCGAATATAACCGCCCCGGGTGTAACTTTACTTGCGGAAAGGTTTGGAAAGTTCCCTTTCTTGGCGTAACCTAACCCCATGCTAGAGGCTCAAAACACGGAAACAGAACTTACCCTGGAGCCCACTTCGGACCAGGAAACGGAAAAAAAGATCGATTGGGACCGGGTCGGGCAGCTTCGGGTCACGCGCAAGATCATGGATGCGCTCAAGAACCTGGACCTGTCGGCGGCGTATCTGACCCGGGCCAACCGCCGGAAAGACGCGAGAAAGAAATACCTGGGACACGGCTCACGGAAGATGATGTCGGAGGCCGAAACCTCCTTCGTCCTTCCCGAAAAGAAGCTGTTCTGCGCCTTCGTCCAGAAGACCGCGGACGGGTTGAACCGGTGTCAGGAAGACTGCTTGGCCGTGATCGAGGATTCGATCGCCCGAAACGAAGTTGTGGCCCGCGAGTGCCACGCCGGACTCATCGAAATGGCCGTGCCGATCCGGGTCGAGAGCAAGGTGGTGGGAGTCCTCCGGTGCGGCGAATTCGCATCGGGAAAACCGGACGCGCTCACCTCGGCTAAAATCGAGGAAAAACTGTCACCCCTCAATCTGGTCAAGGACAAGGTCGACGATCAGGTGAAGAACGTGCCGTTCTTCTCCAGCGAGAAGATCGCCGTCGTGAACAACCTCATGGAAATGTTGAGCGGAGAGATTTCCGGCTACATCGAGGAAACCACCAAAGAGGAAAAAACCACCGGTGAGATCGAACAACACAACTACCAGGGGTTGATCACCAAAAACGGCGTCATTCTCGACATCATCCGCCAGATCAAATTGATCGGGGCGTCCGACAGCTCGGTCATCATTTACGGTGAATCGGGCACGGGGAAGGAACTGATCGCGAAGTTGATCCACAATCACTCCAACCGCGCGAACAAGCCGCTGGTCACGATCAACTGCGCCGCCTTGACGGAGACGATCCTTGAGGCCGAGCTTTTCGGATACAAGAAGGGAGCCTTCACGGGCGCGACCTCCGACAAGAAAGGGCTCTTCGAAGTCGCCGATACGGGCACGATTCTCCTCGACGAGGTCGGGGAAATGTCGCTCTCCCTGCAGGTGAAAATCCTGCGGCTTATTCAGGAAGGCACGTTCATGCGCGTGGGAGACACCGAGATGAAACAGGTGGATGTCCGCATCATCTCGGCCACGCACCGCGACCTCCGGCGCCTGATCGAGCTCGGGAAGTTCCGGGAGGATCTGTACTACCGCCTTGCCGTCGTGGAGCTGACGCTTCCGCCGCTTAGGGACCGCCCGGAAGACGTTCCGATCCTTATCCACACCTTCCTCAAGGAGTTCCAGGACAAGACGGGCAAGCAGGGAATCACGATCTCGGGCGAAGTGATGAAAGTGTTCCAGGAGTACTACTGGCCCGGAAACGTTCGGGAGATCCGCAACGAGGTGGAACGGATCGTGGCGCTCCGCCAGAGCCATTCGCTCATCAAGCCGAGGGATCTCTCCAAGAAGTTCTTCTACGAGACCTATCCGGAGGGAATCCGCGCGGGAGACGAGGACGAGGAAGGGTACATCAAGAAGATGGTGGAGGAGTTCGAGCGCAGCATGCTCTCGAAATACCTGCGCAAGCATAAGTGGAACAAGACGAAGGTGGCCCGGCTATGCGGGATCACCCGGCAGGGACTGAACAAGAAGATCGCCAAGTACAAACTGGACCGTCGAAGGGTCTAATGCCGGAGACGGTCGGATCCGTCCCGGTTATCGCAGCTTCTTTAAAACCTTCTTTACGTTTTCATCCGCCGTGCTCGGAGACTTCTTGAGTTCCTCGAGAATATTGAGGAGCTGATCGTCCCCAAGGGCTTCAGCGGCCAGCGCAAGTTTGGCATCACCCGAAAGCGCGAACGTTTCGCGCACGTGATTGGGATCCTGCTCTCCCTTGGCCCAGGCACCTGAGACGAAAACCAACAGAAGGAAAACGCTTATTCCTAAAACTGTCCGCTTCATAATGATCCCATGCAGTGCAGACGCTGTGCCAGCCTGTGGCCGATTGTGTGCTTCGTAACATATTGAAATTACAGGCCTTTTATGAGAGGTGAAAAAGGGAGAACCGGGTGCTGGGTGCGCGCTGTCGCGGCGTGACCGCCGCGGTTAGGGAGTCCGCAAAAAAGGTCTTTCGCCTGGCCCTGCACGTGTTCTTATGAAAAAATTCCTCCGTTTATGCGTCCGGCCAACTGGTCCGAAGTCCTAAAGTCCGACTTGGACAAGCTAACCCAGCTTTCCAGTTTCGGGCCTCGGCCTACGGAGGTTCGGCTCAAAGAAGGCGAGCGCCGCACGGTAGCGATTCTCTTCCTGGACATTCAGGGCTTCACGGCCATGAGCGAGAAGCTGGATCCGGAGGACGTCCAGCTCATCATCGATAATTGTTTCAAGATCCTGACGGGAGAAATCGAAAAGCATCGCGGGTACGTGGACAAGTACGAGGGGGACCGCCTCATGGCGCTCTTCGGTTTTCGCGAGGCGTCCGAACTGGATTCGGAACAGGCGGTGCGGGCGGCCCTCGGCATGCGGCAGAAATTTTCCGAAATCAACCGGATCCTGGCCCAGCGAAACATATCCATCGGGATCCGGATCGGGATCAACACCGGACTTGTTGTGACCGGACGGATCGGCAAGGGAAGGGATCAGGACTTCACGGTTATGGGGGACGCGGTGAATCTGGCTTCCCGATTGGAGAGCCACGCGCCGGCGGGAGAGATTCTCGTGAGCGAGGACGTGCACCGGTCCGCCGGAGACGCGTTTCTGTACAACAGCCTGGGCGAAATCCAAGTCAAAGGGAAAAGCCAATCGGTGGCCGTGTTCGTGGTCACGGGGCCGAACCCGGAACGGAAGGAACGTTGGGAGCGCTCTCCGTTTACGAGGCGCAGTGCCTACGTGCGCCGGGAGATCGAGGATCGCGTTCTGGAGCGGGTAAAACGGGACCTTCAGAAGACGGGCCGCGGCATTCAAACGGTGGCGTTCGCGGCTCCCGCGGGCGTGGGAAAGTCCCGGCTGGTCCACGAATTTCTAAAGCGCATTGCGGAACGCCAGGATCCCGCGCCGATGGTGGCGAGGGCGGTCGCGGGCGCGGAACAGACGCAACCCTACGGCGTATTCAGCGACCTGATCCGGAAGATCATGGGGCATCCCGTCGGACGAAAAATCGTCCTGGAAAGCGGACGGCAAGGGGGAGGGAGAGCGGAGAAACCCGTTAAGTTCGTGCTCCAATTTCTCTCCGGGCAGGAGGACGCGGATGCCTGGGTCCGGACGCTGGAGCCGCAGGCACTTCAATTGGAGATTCACCTTGCCGTGCGCCGGGTTTTAGAGCGGCTTGCCGAGGCCGCCAAAACGCAGGGCCTGAGCCCTCTGTACGTGCATTTGGACGACCTGCAATGGATCGACACCGCCTCCTTGGAATGCATGGAATTTCTGGGGGCGAACCTGAGCCGCGAGGCCCCCGTCTTTTTCATCTGGACCTACCGCCCGGAATTCCGCCCCACGGAAACGCTCGTCAAGAACCTGGGCATTTCGGAATTTGAGGTCTCACCGCTGAGCGAAAAAAGCTGCGCGGAAATCCTCGAGAACGTACTGGGGTCGGTTTCATTAGGCCCTCATGAACGGGAGATCCTGATCCGGCGAAGCGCGGGGAACCCGTTCTTCTTGGAGGAGTTGATTCAAGCCCTGATCGATTACGGCGCGCTCAAACGGGACGGCCCCGGATGGAAGCTGGCGGGTCCGTTGGAGGAAGCCACGCTGCCTGATTCGGTGCACCGGATTCTCCTGGGCAGAATCGACCATCTGGATCTGGATTCGAAGGAAGCGCTGATGGCGGCCTCCGTCGCGGGGGACACGTTCCCGTTCGAGCTTCTCAAAGGGGTGGGACGGAGCATGGGCTGGACCGGCGAGGTTGTGGAGCGAAGGCTTTTGGAACTGGCGGATCTCGGCTTCATCTACCAACGCCGCGAGGACGGCCCCTTCGGGAAGCAGTTCTCTTTCCGGCACGCCTTGATCCGGGATGTCGTCTATTCGACGCTTCTCAACCATAACAAGAAGATTCTGCATGAGCTTACGGGGCGCGCCTTCGAGGGATTGCTCGCCGGCCGTGCCGAAGAACAGGCCAATCTTCTCTACCGCCATTTTCTCGTCGCGGGTCTCGCCCCGGAGGCGCTCCGGTACGGGAGGCTGGCGGTGGAACGCGCGTACCGGCAAAACGCTCCCAAGGAGGGGCTCCGGATGGTCCGCGAGCTCCGGGACCTGATCCGCCACGGGGATCTCGCCGCGGTGGAGGCGGGCGAAGCCGACATGCGGCTCCTGGATGCGGAGTGCAAGTTCCACGATTTTCTCGGGGAAAGGAACGAGCAGCTGCGCAGCATCCGGGAGCTGGAGCGGTTGGAGAAGAGGTATCCCAAGGCCAAGGTCAAGGCCCGGGTCGCGCTCCATAAGGCCGAATACTTCATCGCCACGGGGGACTTCCGCAAAGCGCGCCAGTTCGCCCAACGGGGGCTGAAGGAGATGGGGCAGAAAGGACGGGCCTCCAAGCTCCGGATGGACCTCTTACGAACGCAAGGAATCGCGTGTTATTCGATCGGGGATTTCCCGGAAGCGCTCAAGAACTACCGCAGGGGACTGGAGATCGCGCGGGAGCTCCATGATCGGAATGCCGAAGGGGGATTCTACAACGCGACCGGGCTCGTTCAGTTCAACACGGACCGGTTGACCGAGGCCCTGGAGAACTACGCCAAAGCCCACGCCATCATGACCGAAATCGGCGACCGGCGGGGGGATGCGAACGCCTTGGGGAACCGCGGCCTCATCTACTGGTCCTTGGGCGAGTACAGCCGGGCTCTTGGGGAACTCAACCAAAGCCACACGATTTTCCGCGAGATCGACTTCAAGAAAGGGGAAGCGATCACGCTCGGAAACATCGGAGTGATCCACCACAAGCTGGGGCAGCATCAGGAGGCCCTCAACTGTTATGAAAAGGCTCTCGTGCTGCGTCGGGAAATCCGGGACCGCGCGGGCGAAGGGTACGACGTGATCAACATCGGCGCCGTGTACCTGAATCTGGGCGAGATGCCCCGGGCCCTGGAATTTCTCCGTGCCGGGGAGAAACTGGCGCGGGAGGTGGGGAGCAACTACCTTCTGGCCGAGAGCCTGAATTGCCAGGCTGTCGTGTTTCGGAAATTGGGGGAACGGGACGCCAATATGCTGAAGCAGGCTAAAGAAGCCGGGTCCGAGGCTCTCTCCCTGGCGGTGTCCCACAACCTCGTACCCGCGCAAGTAAAGGCCAAATCGAATCTCGCAAGGCTTCATCTGGTGCTCGGGGACCGGGATCGGGCTCTCGCGCTCACCCGTGAAGTCATGCGGGAGGTCGAAGAGCGGAGCGGCGGCATGGAAGGAATGGAAGAAGACGCCTACATGAACCACTACGAAATCCTGAAAAAAGCCGGCCTGGCCGGCGAGGCGCGCGCGGCCCTCGGGATCCTCGTGAAGCTCATCGAATCGCGGGCCGGAAAAATCAAGGAGGAACATTTCCGCAAGAGCTTTCTCGAATCGGTGCGCCAGAACCGATATGCTTTGAAAGAGTGGAAGACCCCGGGTCCATGAACGAACCGATTCTCTTCGGGAAGTATTATCTGACGGACCAAATCGCCGTGGGCGGGATGGCCGAGATCTACAAGGCCGTGGCCCAGGGTGCGGATGGGAAGCGGTTCACGCTGGCCATCAAACGCATCCTTCCGCAGCTTTCGGACGACGAGGAATTCGTCTCGATGCTCGTGGACGAGGCCAAGGTGATGGTGCTTTTGAACCATCCGAACATCGTGCCGATCATCGAGTTCGGAAAGATCGAGGACAGCTACTACATCGCCATGGAGTATATCCACGGCGTCACGCTCAAGGAGCTCTTCAAGACCGTGCGCCTTGCGGACCAATCGTTCTCGATCGACCTGGCGGTGCACATCGCGCGCGAGATCGGTACGGGCTTGAGCTATGCGCACCGGAAGACCGATGAGGCGGGGCGCCCCCTTCAGATCGTCCATCGCGACATCAGCCCGGCCAACATTCTCATCTCCTACCAAGGGGAGGTGCGCATCGCGGATTTCGGGATCGCCCGGGCCGCCAACCAGTCGCACCGGACGCAGATCGGGATCATCCGCGGGAAGACGGGCTATATGTCTCCAGAACAAACCCGCGCCACCACCACGCTGGACCAACGCAGCGACATTTATTCACTCGGGATTATTTTGTGGGAGCTCCTGTCCGGCGAGCGCCTGTATCGCGCGGAGACGGTTCCCGAGGCTTTGAAGATGATCCGCGAGAGCAAGGTCCCGCCGCTCCGGGAGAACCGGCCGGAAATTCCGCCGGAGCTCGAGGCGATCGCGATGAAGGCGCTGACCCCCAACCCGGAGGAGCGATATCAGCGAGCCGAGTTCTTCGTAGACGCGCTCAACGAGTTCCTCACCCGGTGGTCCCCGCAGGGCAGGCCCGTCCGCGTCACACACAACGATCTCGTGGGATTTTTGCGGCGCTTCTTCACCGGGCCGATGGATCAGGAGCCTGTCGAGCCGGACCTTGTGTGGTTGGACGACGCCAAGACACAGGCCGACACGGGAGTGTGGAGGAAGAAGACGCCGACGATCACGAAAACGGCGCCTTCCAGGCCCCAGACTTTGGCCGCAAACCCCCTGTACGAGTTGAGCGAACCGGAAGCCGAAATACCCACAGCGGTAGGCCCTCAGCCGACGACTTCCACGGGACCCACGCCGGTCGGGCGGATGGCGGCGACGGAGAACAGCCTGGCGGCCGCCGAAGAGGGAATCGTTTTGGGCTATCGCATGCGGCGCAAGCCGATTGTCTGGATCGGCGCCGCGGGAATCGCGGCGATCCTGCTCTGGACGGGAGCGCGGCTGCTTACTTCCCGTTTGCGCGAGGAGCCTCCCGAGCTTTCGCCCGCGGCTACGCCGCTTCCAGCGAAGGAAAATACGGCTTCCGCAGCCAAACCGAACGCCCCGAAGACCGTGATTGTGGAACTCGTCACCGAGCCGGCGGGGGCCACGGTGAGCGTAAATGGAAAGGAAGTCACGGGGCGCACGCCGTTGGATTTGCCTCCCCTGGAACTCAAGCGCGAATACACCGTTCGGATTACCAAGCCGCGCTATGTTCCCCGGGAAGAAAAGATTTTGCTCGAATCGGACCGGATTGTGGAAAAGATGACGTTCACGCTGGTGCGCGCGGAGCCGAGGCCCGAGAAGACGCCGAAACCTCCCAAGGTGGCTCTTCCCACGGGGCTCGGGCCGAAACCCAGCCCGACGCCGGCCGCAGGCACGGTGAGGATCGGGTCGAAACAGCAGTGCAAGGTCGTGATCGATGGCGGCCTCCCGAAAGAATGCCCGCTGTACGACGTGCCGCTGTCCGCGGGGATTCACGAGATCCGCTACATCCCGGCCGATAAAAAGTACCAGCCGTTCGCGTTCCGCCTCAAGGTCAAAGCGGGGTTGAGCTACAAGTGCCTTTTCGATTTCTCCAATGCCACGCTCCAGCCGTGCACGTGGAAGAAGTAAGTGTAAGGCCATCCTCAACGAGTTGAGTGCACTGCCGTGTGATTTCGGCGGGCCGGGTCGCTGCCTGTGCGCTCCGTGGCTCGGATCGCATCACGGGGCATCACGGGGGACACCCTTAAGGGTGTCCCCATCAGCCCCAACACGGCGATCCTGCGCTGAACCTCCGCTCCGGCACCGCCCCCGCCCGCTTGGGCCTCAGGGCAATACAAAAAAATCCTTCAGTAGCCAGAGATACGACCCGCTGTGCACGCCGACAGCCAGTCCGCGACTCGGCATTGTTCGCTCTTGGAATTATTCCAGAATTTCGAGAATCACGCGCTTGCGATACTTGCCGCTGGCGGCCTCCAGAATCGCGCGGATCGCCATCGCGGTTTTGCCTCCGCGTCCGATGACCTTTCCGACATCCTCCTTCGCCACCTGCAACTCGAAGATGAACGCCTGCTCCGAATGGAGTTCGTTGACGGAGATCTGATCGGGCTTGTCGACGAGCGCCCTCACGACCGTCAGGAGCAGATTCTTGATGTCTTCGCTACTCATGGGCTCGCATCATCCGGCACAGAGAGAACAGCTACCGCTCACCCGCAATCGGCTTCCGGATACCACATAAGAAGGTTCAAAGCCAAAAGGTTCACTGACCCGCCGGCCGGCCCGCAAACCCGGCTCCGGCGGGATCGCGTGGCCGATAGGGGGATTATTCCTTCTGCCCCTGATTGGGTTGGTCTTGGCCCGCCTAGTCGCTTGAGGAGTCGCCGTCGAGTGTGGAAGCCGGCTTGAAGTCCAAGTGCGCGATATCCATGCCCCGGATGTCCAAATGCGGCTCAATCGTGGTCAACTCCAGGATACCCGGGACCGCCGGGATCTCCGCCCGGATCTCGAATTGAGCCCCTTCCAACTCGAACGAGTTGTCCCGATAACATCTTCGAGCCGCGGCCCCACGGATACCGCGATGGGAACCGTACAGGAAAGCGTAGCGGTCCAAAGATCCGCCCATGGTGGGGATTGCATGAACAGCTAGCGGTTGCGCCCAAGGATTAATGCAGGTCCGCGCTCCGGAGGGCCGGCCGGAGCTCGAGAAAAAGCCCCGGATCGCACCGTCTACCGTCCTGGTAGGATGTGTGATTCCGTGCCACAAAATGTCGGAACGAGTCAGGTCCAGCGTGTACGAATAAAGCCCCTTGTCGGGGTGATAGATCGGCGAATAGATCACAAGCGTCACATCGGGGAGGGGATTCCCATCTTCGTTCAGGCCGATCCAGGGTTCGCCGGTTAGATTATCCCTAAGCTGTTCCTCCTGGGCGGCCTGCTGGGGCGTCATGGCATACGCCGCAATTTGACGCATCCGCAATGCATAGGGCCTGCTTTGCCCGACGATGGAATCAAGGCCGGGGGATCTTCCGCAGCCGGCGGCAAGGACGCCGAGGGCCAATAACGCAAATGCTTTGATCCGCATGGTTCGGTCGTTAACACCCCGCGTTAGGCGTGTCAATGTCCCCCTGAAGGTGTATTTTGTGACGATGAAACCGGCCGGCTCGAGATTTTTGGATCGCGTCCGTAGCGAGATTCTCGTGGGGGACGGAGCCTTCGGGACCCGGCTCTATGAGTTGGGGATCGGCTTTGAAACCAGCTACGAACAATTCAATCTCACCCGCCCCGAGCTTGTGGAGTTGATTCTGAGGGAATACGCGCAGGCGGGGGCCATGGTGCTCGAAACCAATACCTTCTGCCTCAACCGGCACAAGCAGAGGATCCACGGCCTGGACGGTCAGATCCGGGAGATGGCCCGATCGGCGGCCCGGATCAGCCGGAAAGTGGCGGGGCCGGATCGTTTCGTAGCCGGGTCCATCGGGCCCGTTTCACGGAAGAAACGGGATCTGGACGAGTTTTCACCCGACGACCTTAAAGCCATGTTCCGGGAACCGATGGAGGTTCTGGTGGAGGAGGGGGCGGACGTCTTGATTCTGGAGACGTTCAGTTCCCTGACCGAACTGGAACTGGCTCTGGAAGTGGCTCTTGGGATGGACGTACCCGTGGTTTGCCAGATGGCCTTCGGGGAGGAGGGCACAACGGCTTTGGGCGTGACCTGCGAACGAGCGGCGGAGCGGTTGACCGAGCTGGGTGCCCACGTCGTGGGCACGAACTGCCGCTCCGGCCCGCTGGTGCAGCGGGAGATTCTGGATCGAATGGCCCGCGCTACGTCGTTGCCGCTGTCGGTCTTTCCCAACGCCGGCTACGCCCAGCAAGTGGACGGCCGGTACATCTACCAGGCGGCCGCCCAACACTTCGGGGAACAAGTGTCCAATCTCGTCGCGGCGGGGGCGACGCTGATCGGAGGGTGCTGCGGAACCACGGCGGACCACGTGCACGCCATCGCCGACGCGGCGAAAAATCTGAAGGCCTCCCGCCGGGCAGCCGTATCGATTTCCCGGGCGGTGGAAGAGGCTCCGATGAAACTCCGGCGGTCGGGGGAAAAGTTCCTGTCCTTCCTGGCGAAGCAGGGCCCCTTTGTGACGGTGGAGATCAGCCCGCCGCGCGATACGAACCCGAAAAAAGCCCTGGAGGGCGCCCGCAAGGCGGCTCAGGCGGGGTGCGATGCCTTCAACGTGCCCGACAATCCCCTGGCGCATGTCCGGATGGACAACGTGATCTTCGCTGACCTGCTCCGGCAGCGGGTGGAACTTCCCGTGATCCTCCATCTCACGTGCCGGGACAAGAACACGATCGCCTTGCAAGGCGCCGTTCTCGGCGCACAGGCCGCGGGGGTGGATGCGATCTTAGCGTTGACCGGGGATCCTGCGGCGATGGGGGACCAACCGGGCGCGACATCGGTTTACGACATCAATTCGATCGGTCTCGTGGATCTGATCGCGTCTTTGAACAGGGGTGTGACTCCCTCCGGCCGCGTTCTGGACGGGCCGACGGATCTGGCGATCGGCGTGGCGCTCAACCCGAATCTATACGGGGAAGAGGGACTGGATCGGGCCCTCAAGAGGTTACGAAAAAAAATCGAAGCGGGGGCGCAGTTTGTGGAAACGCAGCCGATGTACGATCCGGAGCTCCTGCGGGCACTTCTCGAACCTGCGCGCCGGATGGAGATACCGATCATGCTCGGCGTGATGCCGATCATGAGCCGGAAGAACGCCGAGTTTTTTCACAACGAAGTGCCGGGCCTCAAGATCCCGAAGGAGATCCGCGACCGTTTTGAGGGGTTGGATCGGGAGCAAGGCCAGGCGGAGGGGATCCGGCAGGCCAAGGCGATGATCGACATCGCGCGGGAGGGGGGAATCCGGCATTTCTATTTGATCCCGCCGCTGGAACGCTTTGAAGTGGTTGTGGAGTTGGCGCGGTACATCCGCACGGGACGATAAAGAACCGGGAATCCGCTCAGGATTAATTGTGCATTCTCAGGACGTTGTTCATGTGGAGTTGCAGCCTTGAGATGGGTGGCACGTTTCCGAGGCTACCATGGGGTCGTTGGTGGTTGTAGATCTGTAACCAGAGTTTGAGGTTTTCGGTTCGTTTGCGAG
>JAZDIZ010000006.1:0-8215 GCA_043804515.1 Pseudomonadota bacterium
CAGGAACAGATCAAGACTGCCGCGAGCGCAAGGGACATTCCCATTGTGGATCGGCTCCAGGATCTCTTGGTGAAATGGAAAGCCGAGGATGGGGACATCGAGTTCGTGTGCCATCGAAACGGCCGTCTGATTCGTCGAAACGCCGTGGCGTCCGCATACGCGAAGGTTTTTCGGACGATGGGCCTTCGCGTGAGGAGCGTGACGCATATGCTTCGACGGACGTTTGCGACCCTTCACGCGGAGCAAACGCACGATCTGGTCTCTACGCAGGCCCTCCTGGGGCATACGGACATCCAGACGACGCAGCTCTATGCCAAGGTGACCGATGCGGCGGTGCGGAGATCGATGCCGAATTTCGCCTTTGGAGCCAAGAAAGAAGAGCCGAAAGAATGAACCCTGTAACCGGATGCAACCGAATCGGGGGTGCCGCGATGTCTCGCTCTAAGGATTTCAGGAACTTAGAAACAAAATGGCGGAGAGGGGGGGATTCGAACCCCCGATACGGGTATAAACCGTATGGCGGTTTAGCAAACCGCTGCCTTAAGCCACTCGGCCACCTCTCCGTCGGTTGGCGTGAGCTATGCTCGCGAGAAACCTAGCACAGCCCTAGCTTAAAATGGACCTGAAAAAGCCGCTGCCTTCCCTCCGGTCAAAAATTACGCCGCAATTTTTGCCTACGGGCCATCGCTCCCTCGCCACCCTGATCCGGGTACCCGGCTCGGTCCGCGACGTTCGGCCCCGCAGTTGTGGCTCAGGCTCGCCGGCTCGCCTTCGCATTAATGAGAATTGGGCGGGACCGAACCCACTCGGCCACCTCTCCGAAAGAGTATGGCAATCAGTTACTAGAAAGCCGGGGGCAGTTCAATTCATTTGGCGTCGGCCAAAGAACCAATCGCTTCGAACGTCGCGTGGGGCTTGGGGAAAGGTACCCTGAGAATGCAGGCATTCTTCCCTTTGCTGTCCGCGCCGATGTTGAGGAGGAACAAGAGGCCGGCCGAGGCTATGTCCGCGGTCTGGTACTGGGCGTCTGCCTCCAGAATTCCGGGTGCCGGGAGATCCGTGGCCATCGGGAGGCTTCGAAAATGGACATAGAGCTCCACGAAGTTCTTGCTCTGCGGGGTCCCCTGGAGAGGTTCCGGGATTTCCTTTGCGACGCGGACTTCGGCCTCGCCGGTTTTGGGATTGATCAAGTGGATCAGGCCGAATTGGGTCGCGCCGCCCGCTTGCGCGTTCTGAACATCGGTGTCCGTAGGCGCCGTCGCAACGGGGCTGGTGAGCGCGGCCCGGCCGTCCATCTTGCCGCCGGCCTGCGGCTGAATCGTAAATTGAATCGGCTTTATCGGGGAGTTCTTCAGGGGGGTGGCTAAGTGATCCCAAAGCAGTGCGTCCAAAATCTGGGCGCTCCCCGTTCCCTGCTGGAATTTGGACGTGTTGCACGTGGGCCAGAAGATGGTTGGGCCGTATCCGTCCAGCGTGACCGTGTACGTCCAGGTCTTTCCGGGTTTCACCGACGTTGCGCGGGGACCGACCTGATTAATCGTGTAGTTTGCGTACCGTCGCGCATGCGCCTTCGTGAGATCCTTGGCAAATTCCTTAACGAAAGGAGCTGGCACGGCCGTCACTGCGCTGCGCTTGGCCGGTGCGCGTCTGCCCGTTCCTTTCTTTGCCGCCGCTTGAACGGCCGGCGCCACCAACGCGAACGTCAGGCTCAAGATCAAGAGACGAGGGAGAAGAACACGACGGCTTCCCATGCGAAAATCCAACCTTTCCAACAAGTTTGATGTGTTACATATCAAATTTTAATGCTTAGCGTCAACTCGAATATAACCGGTTGGAATCATGGCTGTCTTAGTCTGCCGGGGTCCCATCAAACGGATTCAGCCGTATCGCAGGCGGCTTTTTGGCTCAAAAAAGAGCGGCGTTGTCTTGAGAACGGACCCGTGTAGGATACGCCGGTTCGTGACTTGAGTGATCGCCGGGTCCTGCGCGACGAACGACTCCCAACCCCGCCAGGTCCGGAAGGAAGCAACGGTACGGAGCCCTCTTCGGGTGCCGCAGTCGACCTGGTGATCACCAAGGTCACGAGCGGAAGCCAGATGTCGTACATAGTTCTCGCAAGGAAGTGGCGCCCCCAGAAGTTTTCCGAAGTCGTGGGGCAGGGCCCGATCATCAAGACGCTCGAAAACGCGATCCGTCTGGGGAGGGTTTCCCATGCGGTTCTCCTGACGGGGTCGCGCGGCGTCGGCAAGACCACGACCGCCCGTATTCTGGCGAAATCCCTCAATTGTGAGAAGGGCCCCACCGTGGATCCGTGCGGCGAGTGTTCCAACTGCCGGGAGATCGCGTCGGGATCCAACGTGGACGTGTTCGAAGTGGACGGCGCGTCGAACACGACGGTGGACCAGATCCGGGACCTCCTGGAAAACGTCCAGTATCGGCCGTCCAAGTCGCGCAACAAGATCTATATCATCGACGAAGTGCACATGCTCTCGACGCACTCCTTCAATGCGCTTTTGAAAACGCTGGAGGAGCCCCCGCCCGGAGTGATGTTCATCTTCGCGACGACGGAACCGCACAAAATTCCGGATACGATCCATTCCCGTTGCCAGCGCTTCGATCTTCGGAACATTTCGGACGAGCAGATCGCCGAACATCTCAAGAAAATCGTGGAAGCCGAGAAGATCGGGATTTCGGAATCGGGCCTTCTCATGTTGGCCCGCCAGGCTGCGGGAAGCCTGCGGGACGCGCTCTCCCTTCTGGATCAGGCCGTCGCCTATTGCGGCGATCAGATCTCGGATGAGGATTTGGCCTCTGTTTTGGGGCTTACGGACCGGCAGTTGATCGGCCGAACGCTGGACGTGTTCGTCCGGCACGACTCCACCGGCGCCATGGATCTTCTGGCGCAAGTTTTCGGAAAGGGGTTCGATCCCAAGACGTATCTGTCGGAAGTCTGGGGGAAAGTGAGGGACCTCCTGGTCCTTAAGGGCGGGGCCGACGAGCGGATCGTGAAAGCCACGGCGGACGAACGCGAACACCTCAAAAAGCTCGCGTCCGGCGTGGAGGAAGCGGAGATCGAGCGTTGGTTCGATCTTCTGAAGGGTGCGCTCCTGGAAATCGGCCGGACGGATTTTCCGAGGTTTCTGGTGGAAGTGAATTTTCTCAAGATCACCCGGCAATCGCCCCGCATCCCGCTTTCGGAGCTGACCGGCAGGCTGGAGAGACTGGAAGCGAAGCTCGGAGCCCCCGGTATCCGCAGCGCCGTCCCGGGGCCGGGTTCCGGCGAGGCGGAAAAGCCGCGCGCGAAAATGCCGGTCGTCGAGGAGAAGCCCGAGGAGGAGGACTCTGCGGGCCCCGAACCTCGTGTGATGGGAACCGAATCGATGGAACAGCTGATCGCCGCGGCGAAAAGGCGGAAGCCGGCTTGGGCCGCGATTCTACTCCAAGCCACCCGAACGGAGCTCGCGGAAGGGCGCATCACGCTCATGTTCGAGGAAGGTTCGTTTTACGAGGCGCGCGCGAAGGACAGGGACTTCCAGGAGTTTCTGGTGACGCTGGCGCGCGAACTTTTCGGCGTTCCGTATCGCGTGAAAATCGAGACGCAGAACCGCTCGGCTCCCACGGCCGCGCAGCAGCGCAATGCGGACCGGGGCCGGGAAAAGGAAGCGCTCGAGAATCCGGTGGTCCAGCGGGCGGTGTCGCTCTTCGACGCGCGCATTGACGAAGTGAAATCGGCGAAATGATGTACCGGGGACCGCAGGCGTTCCTGAAGGCCGTGGCGGAGCTGTCGAGGCTTCCGGGGATCGGAGAGCGGACCGCACAAAGGCTCGCGTTTTATCTCGTCGATGAGGGGAGCGATTACGCGAAGGCCTTGGCGGAAGCGATCGTGGACTTAAAGAGCAAGATCTTCCTGTGCTCCGTCTGCTGCGGTTTGACCGATGCCGATCCGTGCCCGATCTGCAGGGACTCGCATCGGGATTCCGAACTGATCTGCGTCGTGGAAGATCCGTCGGATCAGATGGCGGTGGAACGAAGCGGACAGTTCCGGGGCCTCTACCATGTGTTGCACGGTTGCCTCGCGCCGCTGGACGGAGTCGGGCCCGAGAAACTCAAGGTGGCCGAGCTTTTAAAGCGTGTCGAAACGAAACCCGTAAAAGAGGTGGTCCTGGCCACGAATCCGAACGTGGAAGGAGAGGCCACGGCTCTGTATCTTGCGAGGCTTTTGAAGGAACGAGGCGTCCGCACGAGCCGGATTGCACTGGGTCTCCCGATGGGAGGGCACCTCGAATACGCCGATCAAGTCACCATCGGCCGGGCCATTTCGGAGCGGCGCGGATTCTCCACCACATGACTTACCTTGCTGCCTAAGGAAAAGGCTGTTAAAAAACATATACTTAGGCGCCAATGTCCAACCCGCAGATGGTCATGTATGAGGAGGAGTTCCGGCAGATTTCTTTGGTGATCGAGCGCTTGAATCGCGAAGCCAACGCGAAGGTCTGTTATCTCGTAGACAAGAACGGCCAACTGATCGCCGCCGCGGGCGACACGACCCAGATCGACGGCACCAGCCTGGCTTCGCTCACGGCCGGGAACATCGCCGCCACAGGCGGCCTGGCCAAACTTCTCGGCGAGAGGGAGTTCTCCATCGTCTTTCATGAAGGGGAGAGGGACAACATCCACATCTCCCTGATCGGGCAACGGGTGATTCTGGTCGTGGTGTTCGATCGGAGATCTTCGTTGGGTTTGGTCCGATTGCGCGTCAAGAAGACGAGTCAGGATCTGGACACGATCTTTCAGAGGCTGCTTTCGAAGACGCAGGGCATGGGGCAGACCGCCACCCCATTTGCGGAACTTTCGGACGCGGACATCGACAACCTCTTCAGGGAATAACGACCGGTGTCATTCATCAATTACTCAACCCGCGAAATCAACTGCAAGATCGTTTATTACGGTCCGGGTTTATGCGGAAAGACGACGAACCTGCAGTACATTTATAGACGCACGAAGCCCGAGGCGAAGGGGAAGATGATCTCGCTGGCCACGGAGACGGAGCGCACGCTCTTCTTCGATTTTCTCCCGCTTTCTCTCGGGGAGATCCGCGGCTTCAAGACCCGGTTCCACCTCTACACGGTCCCGGGCCAGGTGTTTTACGATGCCAGCCGCAAGCTGATCCTCAAGGGAGTGGACGGCGTGGTGTTCGTGGCCGATTCCCAGGTGGAACGCTCCGACGCCAACGCGGAATCGGTGGAAAACCTGCGCGTGAACCTGGAGGAACAAGGCTACAACCTGAACACGATGCCGTTGGTGGTTCAGTACAACAAGAGGGATCTTTCCAACATCACGTCGGTCGTGGAACTTCGGAGCGTTCTCAACCCTCGCGGCGTGCCCGATTTCGAGTCCACGGCCAATATGGGAATGGGCGTCTTCGAGACGCTCAAGTCGATCGCCAAGCTGGTATTGCTCGAGCTCAAACGGGGGCGCTGACGTTCCCTGCATTGAGCGGCGTGATCTCCCGATAAAACGAACGGAGTTCGCTCAAAAGAGTCTCTTTCTCCATGCCGATCGTGAGGATGTGGAACGATCGCTCCAACTGCACGACCCGCGTTAAAGAATTCACGAGACGGTCGGCCAGAAAGAAGGCCGATTTTGGATGCACCAGTTCGTCCGCTTCCGAGTACGCGATGAGCGTGGGCGGAGCATCCGCCTTTTCGAGCGTCCGGGCGAGCCTGGAGCCTGTTGAGAATTCGCCGCCGGCCCTGGGCGGATAGCTGTCGTACGCAACGTGGTCCGGATGCATCGGTCCGGTTTTTCTAAGGGGCGGCGCCAGGAGCGGGATCACAGGAAGAGCCAAGAGGCGGGCGACACAGCGTTGATACGGCGTGCGCAGGAAAATCGGTGGTGCGAGAAAGCACAGGGACATGAATCGATCCGGCTTCTCGCGGAAGAGCTCCAACGCCAAAAGGGCGCCCATGGATATTCCGGCCAAGTGGATCCTCTCATGATCGCGTGAAAGAACGCCGAGCGCCTCCTCCACGCTTCGCATCCAATCGGTCCATTTGCAGCGTTCCAGATCCTCCAGCGTCGTGCCGTGGCCCGGGAGGAGGGGGGCGAGGCAGCGCCACCCGAACTCGCGCGACAAGAGATCCGCAACGGGCCTCATCTCGGCGGGTGTTGCGGTAAAGCCGTGGATCAGGAGCACGGCTTCCGGCCCGCCCGGGAGGTCGAACGCCCGCCCCCTCGGATCGATCTCGTTCAATTGTCTGGTGAGTTCCCTTCGCACCGGCGGTATAGTACGCCCTCCTTTTGGAATCGCTATGCAGCGCGACGCACGTGTGATCCTGATCATCATGGACGGCTGGGGCCTCCGAGCCGAAAAGGAGTGGAACGCCATCGCCCTGGCTCGCACGCCCCACTACAGCCGGGTCTTGGGAAAATACCCGAACGGGCGCGTCGAGGCCTCCGGAACCTGCGTGGGGCTTCCTCACGACGTCATGGGAAATTCCGAAGTGGGGCACATGAACATCGGGGCCGGACGCCGCGTGGTTCAGGACCAGGTGCGCATCCACGAGTCGATCGACAACGGGGAATTTTTCCAAAATCCGGTCCTCACGAAGCTGGTGGATGAGACGGCCGCGAGGGGCAAGCAACTTCATCTCCTGGGTTTGATTTCACGCGGGAACGTCCACACCGCCGAGCGGCATTACCTCGCGCTTCTGGATCTGATCTCGAGGCGGAAGTTTCCGATGGCGCGGCTCTTCGTTCACGCGCTCCTGGACGGGCGCGACACGCCTCCCAAAAGCGCAGGTGAATACCTGGCGACGCTGGAAGAGAAGCTCAAAGAAACAGGGGGGCGGATCGCCACCATTTGCGGCCGGTACTTCACGATGGACCGGGACAAACGATGGGAGCGGGTGGACAAGGGATACCGGGCCATGGTGCTGGGGGAGGGCGAGAAGGCCGCCACGCCCAAGGAAGCGCTCGCAAAAGCGTACGCGCGCGGTGAAACGGACGAGTTCGTTCTTCCCACGGTGATGACGGCTGACGATGGAAACCCCATGGCGAGGATCCGGGAGGGGGACGGCGTCATCTGTTTCAATTTCCGCCCCGATCGGATGCGGCAGATCGTGCGCGCATTCACGGAAAACGAGGCTCCCCTGCCTTCGCTTCAAAAGGGGCTCAATCTCTCGCTGGTTTCATTCACCACGTACGACAAGACGTTTACAAACCCTGTGGCGTTTCCTCCCGAAGAAGTGCACATGTGCCTCGGGCGCGCCGTATCGGAGGCCGGGGGCCGCCAGTTCCGCGCGGCGGAGACGGAGAAATACGCCCACGTAACGTACTTCTTAAACGGCGGCCGGGAGACGCCGTTTCCGAACGAGGAGCGGCTCATGATCCAGTCACCGAAAGTGGCGACATACGATCTCACGCCGGCGATGAACTCCACGATCGTAACCGACGCCGTCGTGGACCGGGCGAAGGAGAACCGCCACCGCCTGATCGTCGTGAACTTCGCGCAGCCGGACATGATCGGACACACGGGCGTGTTCGACGCCGCGATCGCGGCGGTCGAAGCCACGGATCTCTGCTTGGGGCGCATCCTGGAGGCCGGCCTTGATCTGGGCTTTCACGTCGTCATCACGGCGGATCACGGCAACATCGAACTCATGAAAGATCCCGTGACCGGCCAACCCCACACGGCGCACACCACGAATCCCGTTCCCCTCATCATCACGGGGCCCGAAATCCGCGGTTTCAGGATCCGGCCCCAAGGTGCGCTCTGCGACATTTCGCCGACCATCCTGGGGCTACTCGAGATTCCGAAGCCCCCAGAGATGTCGGGTGACAATCTCCTGGTCAAATGCTAGACGCCCGGAACCTGGCGTCTGCACGGGGCGGCAGGCCCGTCGCAGAGGCAGGATTGTTGTAGCCAAGTGCCCGCGATGATTAGGGAAATAATCGGCACGGCTCGTGCTTTTACGTGGAAGGTTGAGTATCGGTATGGTTTCGTTTTCGGCCAAAGCCCTGGTCCTGACGGCAGCGGCGTCCCTATTTGGATTTCCGTCGGCGGCTTATCCCGGCGCTAGTCCCACTCTGCCTCTGCCGCGCTCTAATCCAGTTCAATTGGTGCCGCCGTCCCCTGACATTCCCGCGCCAAGAATCCGTGTACCGACAAACCCTAAGCTACTGAAGCTCGTACCGGTGGGCGCTAGGGCGTCCT
>JAZDIZ010000007.1:0-11242 GCA_043804515.1 Pseudomonadota bacterium
GTTTGTACAAGAGCTTCTTCCTCGGGATTGGAGTGGCAGTAAAGAAGCCCCATACATACGCCCGCCAGTAGGAGCCCGCTCACGCATTTGGTGAAAGCCTGCATGGCGTCTCATCTCACGATGACAAGTTTCTGCGCCTTCGCGTTATCGGGTCTCAGGAAATACATCCCCGAACCAAGGTTCGGGTTGTTGTAGCCGTTCTTCCACTGACCGACTTCCCTGCCTCCCACATCAAATATCGGGCCCTTCGCGCCGGGTCTGAAGTCGACATTGAAATGGTCGGTCGCCGGATTTGGAGAGAGCCTGAATTCCGTCCGGCCGCCTTGGGAGGGGGGCACGCTTGCCGTCGCCTGACTGAATTGCACCACGTTGCTCGGCGCGCTCCAATTACCGGCGTCATCACAAGCCACTACACAAGCGTAGCGAGTGTTCCCGTCTGCCGGAAGCTGGACCGTGCCACTGGCCGGTGTGCCGGGCTGGTCGGCCGGCACATCAAGGTGAGTGATGACCGCGTTCTCGAACCAGTCAAGCGAAGGAACTCCGGATACAGCCTGCGTGCTGGAATACATATAGTACGGCAACGAAGGCAACAGACCGTAGATCCCGTCGTCGCCTGTATTCGTGAAGCGAAACGGAGCCGGGTATGTCCCCGCCGTCGCCGAAAGGGCCTCCGCCAGCGGCTTCGTCGCCGAAAGGGCGAGAAGATCTTCCCGTTTCTTTTGCGTCAGCTTGGCAAGTTCGTCTTGCTCAGCCTGGGTTTGCTCGGCGCTCTTTCCGCTCACATCGGTGTTGTTGATGGGGTTATTGAACGCGTACTCATACGGGTTCAGGCCGGACGGATGCTGCGGCGAGATCAAGGGATCGGCGGACGTGAACCTTCCGATGACGGGGTCGTAGTAGCGGGCGTGGAGGTAGATCAGGCCGGTTTCGTCGTCCAGCCGCTGGCCGGTGAATCCGAGTGAGGAAGGCGGGGGGTTGGAAGGCGGGGGGAATTCCTCCCCGTAGGGCCGGTATTGCCGTGTGGCCGTGGCTTGGCCGGCGGCGTTGAAGACGGCATTGACCGAGCCCAGATGATCCGTATGGAGCCACTCGGTCTCGCTCCCGGTCTTCTGGGCGACCGGGAAGTCCCCGAACGGGACGAACTTTCTCATCCGACACGAGGAAATTTCGACGTCATCGCCGAGATAGACCGTTCTGGCGCCCAGGTAATCTTTGAAGATGCGGTCACCGTCGGCGTCGTACTGGAAGGAAGCATGACCGATCCAGACGGGTTTGTTCTCGCCGTTGTACACAATGGAGGTTCCCATCCGGTCCGTCATGTTGCCGTTGAGGTCATAGCCGTAGTCTTGACCCGAGCTTTCGATCCCGACATGCGTGACCGCCGTAGGACGTGTCGCTTTCGTCTCGGAGCAGGAACCGCCCCGGAACTGATCGGAGCCGGAACACTCGAAGTTCCCGAGAAGGCTGTTGGAGCGGATGTTCCCTGCCAGGTCGTACGTGAACGTTTGGTTTATCGAGGGTGTACCGGTGCGGCTCACGCCCACAAGCTGGTAAAGATCGTCATAGGAATAGATGATTGGAGTGGATCCTGCGGGGACCTCGAGGTTCTTCACGTTTCCGTGGTTGCCGTACGAGGCATAGTGCATCGAAAAGAGGGGGGTTGCTCCCTTAAGGACTTTGGAGTCTTTCAGCCAGCCCCGGCGTTCGTCGTATTCGCGCGAAAGCTTCGTGCCGTTGGCGTAGTCGAGCGAGAGCAAGTGTCCTGCGGCGTCGTACCAAGCATTGGAGGCCACGCCCGGGACGGCCGATAATCTTCCTGCGAGATCGTACTGGATCGGGGCCTGGGGACTCCCGATTGAATCGCCGTCGGGCAAAGCGGCCCACAGAAGCCTTCCGGAGTCATCGACTTGCCATTGGGTCAGATAGGCGAGGTTGTCGATCCGACGGAGTTGCCCGGTCAGGTGTCCCAGGGCGTCGTAATTGAACTTGGTCGAGTATGAGGCGGTCGGGCCCGAGATGGAAGTTCTCCGGCCGATGTTGAACGCTCCGGGCCGCCGTTCGTCATAGCTGTACCGGAACTCTTGGGAGTCGCCGGCACACGAGCCCACCCGGAGGGTTTTGCGGGTCATTCTTCCGAGCGGATCGTACTGGAACTCCGTGACCTGGCCGAGGGCGTCCATCCGGCGGACTTTCTGGCCCGCGGCGTTGAGCTCATCCCACGAAGCGCCGATGTGCGGGGAGGTCGTCCCGATCGTGCGGCCCAACGAATCGTACGTAAAGGTTTCCTGGTTTAAGTTGGCGTCCTTGACGACCGTGAGATTTCCCAGCAGGTCGTATTCAAATTCGCTCGTCATCTTCCAGCCGGCCGCAACCGGCACCCCGAATTGCGAAGGATTCTTGATGTTGTGCTCGACTTTGATCGTCCGTCCGAAGATGTCGGACGTTTCACGCCGTTGCTGCCCTTCCTCGTCGGTCGTGGTCTTCGTGCGAACGCCGTAATCGAAACGGACCTTCGTATTGTCCGCGTGCGTGATCACCTTGGGGCGGTCGAAGCTGTCGAACTCCGTGATTTCCGGATACGTGACGGAGGCGTCGTTATAGAAGGGAAGCAAGTTGTGGTAAGCCCTCCCGCGCCCGTCATAGAGCTGTTTGGACGAGATCGTCCATCCGTCGACGGGTCCGCGGGTTTTGGTGAGGAAGGTTCGCCCCAAGCCGTCAAAGTACTTCTCCGTGAACAGGTTCGGCTGCCCCGGGGCGCCCGGCGTTTCGCTCCTGACGAACTGGCCGTCCGGGATCCCGCAGGGATTACCCGTCGTGCCGCAGTAGCTGAAGGTCGCGTAGGAATTTGTGGCGGTGCCGTCGGGCAGATACTTCTGCATACGCGTGGGGCGGCAGAGACGGTCCATGTCGGTTCGGGTTTCCACTCCGTTCGCGTCCCATCCATGGGTCGGAACGCCGCAGATCGTGTCCCACATAGTGATGGTCTGCTGGCTTTTGGGGTTGGTCACCCACATGGGGAAGACGTGATAGGTCCAGTCGTACGTCGTGGTCGTGCGGTTTCCCAGGGGGTCCCAGCTCCTGGTGACATTGCCGTAGGAGTCGTACCCTTTCTGCTCGTAGGCATAATCGAGCCTCAGAGAACTGCTGCCGCTCCCACCGCCGACGCCAGGATCGTCGCTGACCATCCGGCTCACGGCCTCCGTCACAAATGTCCAGGCTCTGGAGAGGAACGATTCTCCCGATGAGGACGCGGCAACGCTCTGGAGGGGGTTCGGGCAGGACTGCGTTGAGATAGCGCTGGACGAGGGCGGCGGGTCGATCCAATGCGCGGTCTGCGTCAAATCCCCTTTGACGGGCGGCTTCGTGTAGTCGTCGTGACTGTTCTGACCGTCGTAGTAGAAGAGCTTTTCCTTCAGTTTCCGTCCGATGGACGAATACCCCTTCCCGTCGCCTTCGAAGACTTGAACGATAGCCGGAGCGCTTACGATATGTTTTTCGGTGTTCGGAGCGTACCCGGTCAGAGTCCTGAATTGATCGCCTGCGGCGTACTGGTCTCCCAGCTGAATCTCTCTCGTGACGTTCCCGAACTCATCGTAGTCGTACTCCACCCGCGAGGTCCGGTAATCCGTCCCGGAACTAAACGCGGAGCCATTCCACCAGCCGTCAAACGTCGAGTCATCCCTGGCCGCAAGCTTCGTCCTATAAGGTGGGTACGCCCCCTCGTGGTCCCATCGTCCCATCACCCAATAGTCGTTGACCGTCACCTTTCCCAGGCTGTTGACATACGGAATCCCTCCGTACGTAAGCGTGGTCTCCGGAAGCACGGGCGCCCGACCATCCTGGAGAAAGTTGATTTCCGTGAACGAATTGCTGGGATCGGGCTGTCCCGTGGCCGTGGGAGGGTAGATCCGAACGGGCCGGAACCCGAGGAATCGGCCTCGCATGACATTCCCCACGTTGGATACCCCGCCTCGGAGGTATTTCCCCTTCCAGTACTCATAGCGTGTCTCCGATGGAGCGGTTCCGCGTCCGTCGGAGACACTGACGGACTTCACAAGGTTCATGGGGGGGACCCCGACGCTCCACCAGTCGGAGGTCGTGTACGAAATTGTCTCGGTCCCTCCGTAGCCGTTTCGGGCTTGCTCCATGAGGTCCACGGCCGACGTCGCGGAGGGGTGGATCCTTACCCAACTGTCCACTCCCACTTGTTCCGCCACGGCCAGATCCTGGATGCCGTTGCCGTCGAAATCCCCGGTAAAGACACAATGGGGATGTGAAATGGTCACGCCGGTTGCGGCCAAGCGGTGGGAGGAGAAACCTGAATTGTAGGGCGGAACGGCTTCCGCCGAGTAGATCTTGGTGGAGGAGGAATCGAGGTTGATGACGTCGGCCCTTCCGTCGCCCGTGAAGTCCCCGATCGGAATCGAAGTCAGGTTATAGGAGCGGCTGCCGTTGAATATCCCGGACACGGGAGGACCTTGGACGGCCGGGGAGAACTTGCCGTTCCCCAACGACAGGTAGATCGGAATGGCTCTCGCCGGCGGCCCCGGTTCCGGCAGGATGGCGAGGTCGGCCTTTCCATCCCCGTTGAAGTCGGCCGCGCGAAACCGGCCGGCGGGACTGGGCCCTCCCAAGCTGTCGTTGTACGCAAACGAAAGGCCGGAATCGGGCATTTCCGCGAAGCTGTGGTTCCACCAATCGGCGCGATAGGTCTTGACATTATTTGGCGTGGCTTCGCCGTGGCCGGTCAGGACGGTGATTTCGGCGGCGTGATCCCCGTCGAGATCCGCTAAGACCACACGATGGCGTTGAGCGGCGGCGTAAAACAGATCGTCCGCCAGATTCGGGTTTTGATCGATGTACCAGGGTTCCTCGAGATGGCCGGATGGCGTAAGGGGTCCGTACACCGGATCCTCGAAATAGGCATCCGGCTCGTCGCTGATCGTCCCATCCAGGTTAAGACTGGGCATGGCGCGGTAGATCTTGAGCGGCAAGTTGTCGTCCAACGTGCAATTCGGATCTCCGGTCAGGGTGCACTGGCACCACAGTTCTCCGTCAACGTCACACTCGCCGTAGAGAAGAATGTCGTCGGTGGCGTTCCCATCCACATCGGCCACCATGATCCTGTTGGCGGCCAGATAGGCAAACTGCGGATTGTAGGCCATGGTCGGACATTCGGGGTTGGATATGGGATCGCAGGATGCAAGCTCGAACCACCAACTCGGAACGTACATTCGGGGCGCGTTGGCATTATCGGCCAGGACGAACGTCAGATTTCCCTGCGGATCGAGATCGGCAAGGTAGATCTGGATCTGCTCGAACGAGCCCCACCTCTTAACCCCGTAGGTCAGATCATCGACGGTAATGGGCAGAAACAGGAAGTCCGTTTTGCCGTCGCCGTTGAAATCCCCCGTCTTGATCTGAAGGCCGGCATTGAGAATGTGTTTCCAATCCCAGTTTTCCGGCCTGAACGTGATCTCGTTAAAACCGGACCCGGGCACGCAGATCGAGAGCCAGATTCTGATCTGAGGCGGGTTATAGGACGGAGAGAGAAAATCCGTGCAGCCGTCGCCGTTGAAATCCCCCGACATCAACTCGTAGTTCCAACCGTTCGGGGGTTCGTTATACCGGGATGAAGGCACGGAGGATTTGCAGAACGTTCCGAAGGGATCCGACGCGACGGGATCCGCCATCTCAAACGAGGGAAGGACATTCGTTCCCCGATAGGAGAAGGCCCGGGCGGGGAGAGCGGCGTCCAGCCCGGTCCCGGGGGTGAATGTGGCCGTATGGTTTCCGTTATCTGCGATTGCGGCGCCCCGCCCATGCACCTGAATCGAGGCCACGACGCTCCGGTTCGTCATGCTGGTGGTCCCCTTCGGAAGATATGCAATGTCGTACACGTTCCGAAGTCCGCCTCCCGCCCGCACCTCCGCAAAGCGCAGCCGGTAGGACATGGGCGCCAGGGAGACTCCCGTCGCGAAGCTCTCCCGATCGGGCCGATTGCCCTCGTAATAGAACTTGACGCTCGTTCCGTTGTACGTCACCGAGTCCGGGTAGCACTCCCCGCCCGGCTCGCACCACCAGCGATAGTCCACCGTGTTCCCGTGCGGGTCCTCGGCTCTCTGAAGGCCCCATCTAAATGTGGAGGCGAAAGAGGACGTCGATCCCACCGTCAGCACCGGGCCGTACGTCAATCGGGTGCCGTTCGTCTGCGTGACCTGCCATTGGTTGGACGACTCGGTTTTGACGATCCGGAGATAGCTCTGAAATTCGGTGGAAAAATAGTCCCCCAGCCGGCCCGCATCGGCGTAGTGGCAGATCGGCCCGTACTCGGCGTTGGTGCTCGTGCACCTAATCAGCTGTTGGCCGTCCAGAAGAAAGATGTCCGAGCTCTCGTACCGGGGGCTCCCCAGGACCTTGGACGCCCGCTCGATCGTACCGAAACCCGAGAGATCCCAGCCCACCCCCATCAGGCCATTGCGGGAGCCGGAGCTGTAGGAAAACGTAAGTTTCGGCTCCATGCCGTGATACGCCGGCACGCCGATCGGGATGGAATGGGTATAGGCTCCGACGGATTCTTCCACGGTTCCGGGCTGGGTTATCGCCTTCGCGCTGTCGGTACCCAGGACCGGATCGCTCCCGCGGGAAGCCGGGTTGTCGGCCAGCGTGGAAACGGATGCCGCCGCGGCCTCCAGGCTGAATCCGGGGTCCGTCGCAGGCGAAACCACCGCTTCGGAAGAAGCCCTTTCCGCCGGCTCATCCGCCGTGTTCACGGCCTCTGCGAATTCCGTCGCGCGGACGGAGAACGGAACACCTAGAGCTACGGCCAGAAGCAAAACGACCAGCCTGGGATGGTTCCATGAAAAGATCATGGGCAGACCCTTCTGGCCTCGCTGTAATACCGAACACCGGCGGGAAGCGTCGTGGTGCCGCAGTCGGCCGAGGCGCCGTTGCACGGCGTGCGGGTCTCAAAATCACAGATGAACTCGGAAGTCCTGAACCGGCAGTCCCGCGTGCAGCAGATCCCACCATCACATTGCTCGCCGGCTTCGATCCAGCCGTTCCCGCAGACCGGGGGAAGGGATCCGCCCCCGCCGTCGTCGACTTGCGCTTGCATTGGATGTCTACTGTCCGTACTGCTGTGAGTTCCGACTGAAGAATCCGGAAGCGAAGAGCCCGACGAGGAGTTCCCGCCACTGCAGCTCGTCAGAAGAAGCAAGAGGACTATGATCCAGCAGGGCCATCCAGGGGTTTTGCAGGGCACCATGACTTCCTTCAACGGAAGAGTGTTCACGTACCGTGCCAGGAACGAGGATCAAGACATTCTTGTATTTTCAAAGACTTACGGCAACGCACCGGACCGCCAGCTATGCAAAAATTTCAACCGGACGGAACTTTTTGTTACGTTTCCCGGGCCGCAAACGCGCTTCAAGCGCTACACCTGTGTCCGTCCGGACCACGGCCAAGCGTCGGAAAAACCGATCGAATTCCAGTCTTTTTACGGGGCCTGGGTTCTGATCTCAGGGGACGGCTGTCCCCCGCTCCAGGCCAATCATTGTCCATTCTCAAAGCCTATAATGCAGACTTGGCTTGATCGGCGCCGTAAGGCTAGAACCAATCCTTCACTCAGTGAGGAGTTAGGCGGGCTGAGAGCCTACAACGGTTTCGGCGGTGCGAACGGATAATCGCTGCCCATGTCCTTCCAGTTGTTCACGCCGTCCATTCCGGGCACGTGGACTCCCGAACGATCCGGCTTCCATGAAATCGGCTCGCCGTTGAGCCGGCTCTTTGGCCAAGCGGGCAGGTATTTCGGGACAACGTCCGCCTCTTTTCCGGGCCACGTCTTGTGCCTTCTAAAGTATCGTCTCGCAGCTAGAATAATGCGCGCGGCATTTGCGTGATCGATCGGTTGCGCTCCTGCGGAAAGAAACGTGGCAAACGTGTCCGAAAGCGGTGAGTAAGGAAATGTCTTTGGCAGGAAATATTCATACATTTTGAAGGGATCCGACGAAAAAGCGGGTTTGATCAGAAAGGAGCCGCCCAGCTTTGTATTCGGCATCTGTTTTCGCAACCAATCAAAAAGCTCTTCCAGATATTTCTGCTGTTTCTCAACGCTGGTTCCGTACAAGAGCTTTGCCGCCCTCCATTTCAGGCAATTCCCTTCCTTCTGAGAAACCATGAACGCTCCGCATCTCGCGTCGATTTCGAGGGCCCGATTCTTTTCCAAAGCTTCCTCAACTCTCCAGGCGAACCGGAGCCCATCGAGCACTTCTTTTTCCGTCGGAAGTGCAGGCTCAAATCCGACGTCGGCAAGGGCTGAGCTTACGGAATTCTTAAGCCAACCCGTAACGATTCCCGTAATCGCACGATTCAGCATCAGACCGCCGACTCGAGGATTCTGGTTCAAGTAATGTACAGCCTCGAGAGCGAGCCGGTAATCCCGGAGGCCGTTGTCAATCCTTCCTGTTTGGAGAGATTTCGACGCCCGATAGAGAAGCATCTTAGCGAAGCGGATGAACCGCATGTAATCCAGCACGTCCTGCGACCCGTCTGATGTCCGCAAGGGCTGCCGCATTTTGTCGCCAAGATCTTGCGGGCGGGCAAAGGCGTAATTTCCGTGCTTGGAGTTCCAGGCGGCCACCTGGTCCAGAATCTTCGCGTGAGACTTCAAATACCGGTCGCATTCGGGCCGGATCACTGAGGATTTCGGATACGGACTCTCCATGCACTCTCGACCGTCGACATCGAGGGTTTTCAGGTCCGCCGTCAGCTCCATGAATTTTGCGAGGCTGTTATCCCCGGGAAGCACCGCGGGCGGGGGAATCAATTTCGCGCTTACATCTTTCTTCGGTTGGATCCAGAGAGTCAGCGCCAACAGCGCGATCAACAACACTGGAATCCCGATTACAAGGCCAATCACTTTCAGAGTGCCGCGCGACATGACGGATCTCCTTCCGGTGGGAGTGACGCTGTTCAAGATGATCTCAGAAGCGGTCTTTCTTGGCTAATCCGCGGTTCCCCCGGAAAATCAGGGCCAGCTCCGGTTTCGGCAGGTATGCGCCACCTGCGGGAATTCGAGGACGGAGGCTGCTTCAAGAATCTCCGCATCCGAAGAGACGCAACCGTAAAAATGCTATAAGGGTTCTCCGACCTCCGTCCCTCTTTTTCTTTGGACAGATTGTGGCGTCCCAAGCTCCGACCCTTCCCCCACCTCTATCCTCACCGCGGCTTGTGTCCCCCTCTTTCATTTCATCGGGTCGCAACGAATGATAGATTCCCGGCAGGGGCAAATGATCTGCGCACGTCATCCACATGCCTCAGCTGAATGGCAATGCCGCGATTGCGGCAGGATGCACTGTGAGGCCTGCATCAAACACGTCAAGGCGGGGAGGGGAGAGATTCTCATCTGCTCTCAGTGTCAAGGAGTGCTGAAAGCATTACCCCGACCCGCCGCCTCTAACGAGGAAGCGTTTAGAGATTGTGTCTCCCGGGTATTCTCCGGCCAAGGCGTCGCCACCGCAGTTGGCCTTGCGTTTTTTGCCTGGCTCTCCGTGGTGGTGCACATCTTTCCTTCCTTTTTCAGCGCTATTCTCGGCGGATTGCTAGGGTTCATCTTTTTCGCCTATCTGGTCAACTACTACTTTCGGATCATCGCTCACGTCGGTAACGGAAAAGCGGGGCTTCCCGACGTTACGGAGGACCTCACGGATTGGTTGGATTTCTTCTTTGACGCGGGAAAGGTCGCACTTCTCATTGTCATTTGTGCGGCCCCTGTCTTCCTAGCCATCGTGCTCACAGGACGCCCCATCATGGATCTTTACTATAAGCCAAGAGAAGTTCTTCCTTGGGCTCTCCTGAGCGTGGGGTACCTCCCCGCGGCGATTTTGACGGTCGTGATCTCAGAAAGCGCGGGAGGAGCCCTATGGCCTCCAGCCTGGGTGCAGATCATGGTGCGGCTCGGCAGGAACTATCTGACGTTGATCGGCCTTTTTGTTTCCACGATGGTTTTACTCGTTCTCTGGCATCGCTTCTTTTATGTCCGAATGCCGCTCTTTCTAGGAGTGTGGATTGAAAGTTCGGCTGACGTTCTCTTGATATTTCTGCAGGCCGTGTTGTTTGGCGGATTTCTTCACAAGCATGCCGAAGCGCTGGGTTTTAATTGATCTTTGCCTAATCCGGGACGGAGGCCGCATCGAGAATTCCCGCGCCCGAAGTGGCGCCACAATATAAACACTTTGAATTCAGCAAGTTAAGGTAAGGGAGGCAACAAGGGTTCTCCGACCTCCGTCCCCACAAAATAATAAGGATTTGGGCTTAAGGGCTAACAGGCTGCGGAAAAACTGGCATCGAAGTCCGCCGGCGGCGCGTGCCAAACAAAAAAAGGGTCGTTTAAGGGGGGAAGACGGGGCCTGCAGCTCGGCCAGCGTCACGGGCTACTCGAAAGCAATTCGGCCTCAGATTGAAACATCTTTCCCGCAAGATACTGGTTATGCATCCGGCATAAATGCCTGATGTTCTTCTCGTCCGATGAACCACCCGAGGCATAGGGGTAGATATGGTCGAACTCAAGAAGGTAGCGGCTTTCGCATCGGCGTCCGCTCTTTGGATCGACATATTCACACTGTCCTTTGGATCGATCCCGAACCATTCGTTTGGCGTCAGCTGCAATATACCGAGTTGGAGGCATGGCGTCGGTCGAGGAATCGGATTCCCTCTTCAACCTTACCGGTAAGGTTAAGGCCTTTTTCCTGTCTTTCCGGCTTGGGTCCTTTTGGCTCAAATAGAACTCCAAACAGACGGCAAAAAGCTCGGAAACGCTGCAACGGCCTTTCAGGTTCCAGAACCTCTCCATGGCCTGTCGGGTCTCTTCGGTAATCGGGAACTTCACCTCGCTCATCTCCGCCGTGATGGACCGGACGGTCTCGGAAGGAAGGAGTCTTTCGGGAGATTCTTTAAGCAGAACCTTCTCGGTTTCTCGCTTACTCAATCCCTCAATCCGGCTGATCAGGGATTCCACTCTCTCCATGGGAAAGGGTCTTTCTTCGGCCCGCTCCTCCGCCCGGAGATGTCTTTCCGCCATAGCCGCTTGGGTCAAAGTGAGCTTTCCGCTTTCCAAAGCTGCTTTCGCCTCATCGGTTCGAAACATGAGCCGCATAGCCGAGATCCGTTCGTAGGCCTGGTTTTCGCTGTAACCCAAGGCTCTTTGGACGTAGTCCCACAAGGACCCGTAACCCTTTTGCGC
>JAZDIZ010000008.1:0-16094 GCA_043804515.1 Pseudomonadota bacterium
TAAAACCTCGTCCGGGATGGAGGTGGGGTTTCGATCGTACCGGGACTCGGTCGGAGCGCACCCACCCATGACTTTGGACATACGCTTGGCCGAAGGCCGGGTCGGTTCGCTGCGCGATCTTTCGTCTCCGGGAGGGAAGGAGCTCTTCACGGCGACGGTGGAACCGGAGCGGATCGGGGACTTTTTCACGTCCGAACACCAGCAACGGAGAGTGGTCCGCCTGAAAGGTATACCCATCCGGCTTCAAGAGGCGGTGGTGCAGGTGGAGGATCGCGATTTCTACAGCCACCACGGCTTCTCGGCGCGGGGGATTCTGCGGGCGGCGTGGCGGAATCTGAGAGGCGGCCAGGTTACGGAGGGGGGAAGCACGCTCACGCAGCAACTGATGAAGAATTTTTTCCTGTCCTCGGACCGAACGCTCCAGCGAAAGATCCGCGAGTTCATCATGACGGTCGTGGCCGAAGGTCTCTATTCCAAGGACCAGATTCTGGAAGCGTACTTAAACGAAATCTATCTCGGGCAGCGCGGTTCCACATCCATCCATGGAGTCGCCGAAGCTGCGCGATTCTACTTCTCCAAGAACCTGGATCAACTTTCATTGGGGGAGGATGCGCTTCTGGCCGGAATGGTGAGCTCGCCCGGGCGCTATTCACCCTATAACGATTTGAAGGCCGCCAAGGCGCGCCGGGACGTGGTCCTCAAGATCCTGAAGGACCGCAAAAAGATCACGGAAAAGGAGTTCGCTGCCGCACTTCACGAGAAGCTCCAGCCGAGGGGTCAGACCCGCGATGAACGGGTCGCGCCCTATTTCCTGGATTACGTTCAAGCCGAGCTGAAGGAACGCTTCAGCGAAGACGCCCTGCAGACCGAAGGGTACGAGATCCACACGATGCTGGATCCCGCGCTTCAAGCGCTGGCCGAGAAGGCAGCCGTGGCCGGTCTCAAAGAACTGGACAAGAAGAATCCCGGTTTGGACCTGGCCATGGTGGTTCTGCAGCCGCGCACGGGCTTCATAAAGGCCATGGTCGGTGGGCGGGACTACGGGAAGAGCCAGTACAATCGGGTCACGCTGTCGCGCCGGCAGATCGGGTCGCTCGTCAAGCCGTTCATTGCGGCGGCGGCGCTCAGCCCTCCGGCGGAGGGAGAACCACCGGTAGCCACGGCGGCCACGCTTCTCGAGGACAAGCCCACGACGTTCTCCTTCGAGGGAAAAGACTGGTCCCCGAAGAACTACGAGCGGAAATATTTCGGGACGGTGACGCTCCGGCGAGCGCTGGAGAATTCATTGAATGTCGCCACGGTCAACCTGGCTTCGATGGTCGGCGTGGCTTCGATCGGGTCGGAACTGCGGCGCTTCGGTTTTGAGGTTCCATTGAGCGTTCCTTCGATCGCGCTGGGGGCCTTAAGTGCGCCGCCGATCGCAGTCGCACGCGCGTATACGGCCTTCGTGAACGCCGGCGCCATGGTGTCGCCGCAAGGCATCTCGGCCGTCCTCGATTCCGACGGCCAACGTTTGGAGCAACGGTCCATGGAGGTCGATCAAATCCTGAGCCCCGATGTGGCCTTCCTGGTCACGAATCTCCTCCGTGGCGTCGTCGAGCGGGGCACGGCCCGGAAAGTCCCGGCTTGGGGGCTTCGCCGCCCGTTGGCCGGAAAGACCGGGACGACGGACGACAATCGGGACAGCTGGTTTGTAGGATACAGTCCGTCGCTTCTCGCGGCGGTCTGGGTGGGACGGGACGACAACGTTCCGACAGGGCTTACCGGCGCTTCGGGCGCCCTCACGGTCTGGATCCGGTTCATGGCCGAAGCCTTGAAGAGGGTTCCGCAAGAGGAATTCGAAATCCCGCCGGGCATTCAATGGTTCGATATCGTGCGGGAACTGGGATGCCGTGAGGGGCAAGGAGAAATCTTGCACGAAGCCTTCCTACAGGGTACCGAACCGGCGAAATGCAAATGAAGCGATGGATCTGGATTCTGGTGCTCGCGGCGGGTTGCGTGCCCCGGCCGGCTCCGACCCCGCAGGAGCCGACAAAAACCTCCCTGGAAGGGATGGCCCAGGGCGCCGAGAACCCCACGCGCGCGGCGTCCATGAGGATCGTGGAATTCGGGCGGGAGGAATTGAATCAGCTTCGATTCGAGCGGGCGGCCAACCAATTCTCCAAGGCGATCGAAATCGACGCGTCGAACCCGTTTGCGTATTTTTATCTGGGCCTGACACGCCTCCAGACAAAGCGCCTCTCGCAGGCGGCGGATTTCTTCGGAAGGGCGGCCGACCTGTTTGTCACGTTCCCGGAATGGAAATCCGAGGCGCTTGCGTACCGGGGCGAGTGTCTCGAGAAAATGAACATGCTTGAAGCGGCTCGAAAGGTATACCAGAGGGCGATCGGCGTGGACTCCGCCAACAACCGCGCCCACATGGGCTTGACCCGCATCGGAGGGTGAGTTTTGCCGGAGCAGATGTCACTTCTCGGGGATCCTCCCAAACCGAATCGGCGCATCCTGACATTTGACCTGGAAACCCTGCGCTCGGCCTATGACGTGGGCGGGTGGGAGAACCTGAGCCTCATGGGAATGGCGTGCGGCGTCGTCCACGACTCGCTGGACAATCAATACCATGTTTATGACGAGGCACAGGCCGCCGGTCTTGTGGCGCATCTCAAGAAAGCGGACCTTGTCGTGGGCTTCAACCATGTGGGCTTCGATTACGGTGTCCTGGCGGCATATACGAAGGAAGACCTGCGTTCGGTCACCCACAACTTCGACATGCTGCTCGATGTGACGCGCCTTCTGGGTCACAGGCTCAAACTGAATTCATTGGTGGCGGCGACGCTGGGGGACGCGAAAAGCGCCGACGGCATGCAATCCCTTCAATGGGTGAAGGAAGGCAAGCTCGACCTGGTGCGCGAGTACTGCAAGAAAGACGTGGAAGTGACCCGGCGGCTTTTCGATTACGGCGTCAAAGAAGAAAAAGTTTTCTATTACGACCTGGACGGGAACAGCATCCAACTCCGCGTGGACTGGGACCCCGAGTCCCTGATCGAACGGGCAAAAAAAGCATAACTTCGATTTTTCACGAGCCGCAACGAGACAGGCGGGGAGGGCCGTTGCCTCCGCTCCGCCTGCGATGGAAAGCCGGTCGATCCGAAAAGGACGTGGTCGCCTCGCTTTACGCAGCTCGGCGCCACTCGGCGCTCAACGGCCGTAGTTATTAAATGCATGGAAACGGCCGTTTCCGGCACGCCTTTTCGTTCCGCCCGCCTTCCCCTCGCAGTGAGGATCCTCCGGGCAGCCCGCCCGGCCCGCGGTTTCCTTATTTCTCCATTAGAAAAGTTCTCGCCGCCTTAAATCTGTGATCATGGGGTCCCATTTCCATACCGCATGATCACGCGTCCCCGTCGCAGGCCGGACTCTCCAATAGGGTTTGAAGAAGGGGGAGGGTTGGGGTTTGGCAGGTGTCTCCGAAATGGCGGAGTAAGACCGCGTCGAACTGGCATAGACCCAAAGGATGACACAATGCGTGGAGCCAATTAATCTTCAGCGCGAATGACGGTTTCTGAAGGAACTATTCAAGCCGACAAAGTATTCCTTTTGGGAGCTGGATTTTCGGCTCCTTTTGGCTTTCCCTTGGCGTCCGATCTGTTTTCGAAAGTAATCGAGAGCGAGAAGACACATTTCCTGGATTCAGAGCTAGACCGGATCCTCGACATCTTCTTTCCAAGCCGGTTTGACCTTCCTAATGGACTTCCCCCATTTGAGGAGTTTCTTTCGGAGATTGATGCGTATCTTGGCATCCGGCCTGCCTGGGGTCCGAAACCTGACCCGACAATTGAACTGCTTCGCGGTGAATTACTCCGAGCACTTACGCATTGCCTGGACGCCCTATGTGTTCAAACCGACTTTAAAGGGAAAGCTCGATCGATAGTTGCATTTGCTCAGCGGTTTCAACAGGGAGTGACGTTCATCACGCGGCAATCGGGGGACAGCGCACCCATTTGCTAACCCGCCATGGGCGCGGGTGAGATTTCGTCGCTTTATAAAATTATTTTGCGATCGTGAACACGGAGCAGGGGCGGCAATCCTGCCAAAGCACCGCGGAGATAGGCCATGGAGGGCTATCTCCTAATTGGTGTGCCGTCCCTCGAATTCCTCCACCCCGAATGCGCCCCGCCCTCGCGACGAAACCCAAATGTTCCTTCCTCCCCACAGCGTAATCGTGCTGGCATTGACCTAAGTCGGGAAATTGGTGCAGGGTCGATGCGCTCTTAACGAAGATCTTGGATTGGAGGGCGCGGGGCTCCCCCCGCAGGGGCGTGTCGGAACCGGTCGCATCCATGCTTCCAAAACCGCGACCGGTGAGCGCCGAGCGGCGGCGAAGTGCGTAAACTGAGCCGACCGCATCCCCGCAGGGGTGCCTACGCGCCCCACCAATCTCGAACCCTTTGAGATGAAGTTTGCGACGGGGGCAAATCGCGGGAGGTGTGGTACAATGCACGCCGTGAAGCCTCCCAAAGCCCATCTGACGCTACGTGACCTGTTAACGCTTTATACAGGCGCCGTCCTCTTCTCCATCTTTCTGATCGCACACGGCATGTGAGAAGGTTCTGGACCGTCTTCTTTCTCCTCCTGGTTTCTCTGCCGGCGGCGGCCGGTGAGAAATGGAAGGATTCCCTTATGGAAGCGGATGTTCTGAACGGGGCTCCGCTCAATCTCCTTCGGTTGGACGATGCGTATCGCAACCGGGCCGCGTACGCACAAGGGGAGGACTTGATGGAGGAGATCATCCGGTTCATCTTCCCGATCTCGGGCAGGCAGCAACGGCCCCCGTTCATGCCCCTGCCGTACTGGGGACCTAAGAAGCCCCAATACAAGGTTTTCGACTGGCATAAGTACGAATCGGATCACTTCCTTTTCTACACGTATCCCGAGGGGGAAACGGTTCTTCCGGACGTCGTGCAATACATGGAGGAGGAACACGAGAAGAACAACCGGATCTTCGGCGTCGAAAACCGGTTCACAAAAAAGGTCCCGGTCATCTTCTACATGGGCCGGAGGGATTTCGAACAGTCTTCCGTCATCGGTGGCCCTGTGCCCGAATCGTTGGGGGGCCTTACGGAGATCTTCGCCTGGAAGAGGGTGACGTACCCCTTCCAAGGCGACCAGGCCCAACTCGAGCACGTAGTGAAGCACGAGGGGACGCACGTCTACCAGATCGCAAAAGGCGCCAGGAGGCTCCCTCTGTGGTTCATCGAAGGATGCGCCGAGACCAATTCCATCAAATGGGATGCGCAGGCGGAGCTCACACTGAGGGACGCATATCTCAACGGCTTCTTTTTCAAGATCGACGATCTCTGGCAGGTGGACGGCACGTGGCTCATGTACAAAGAGGGAAATTTTATCTGTAACGTGCTCTGGGACGAATACGGAGAGAAGGGATTCCGAAAAGTCTACGACCACTCTTCCTCGATGTCCTTTGAGGACAATTTAAAGGAATCCCTGGGAATGACGATCCCCGACCTGGATCGGAAGGTTTCGGAAGCGCTTGCACGGCAGTACGGCCCGATTCTGGGCCAGCACGATCTCCTGGAGGGCGTAAAGCCGTTGATGGAGAAGCGCGTTCTTCTGCGCTCGTGGGGGCGTTACTTCCTCGCGGGGGGAACGTCGGGCCCGCGGGAAGCCATCTTCCTGGCGCACGTCGGGCCCGACGGCAAGGTTCAAACGGAGAAAGTAATCGCCGACCGGCATTACAAGAGCGAATCGCTGAATTTCTTCCAGAAAGGGGCCTGGTTGGACGAACGGCGGATCGCATACGCGATCCGCAGGTCGGAGCGCGACGTGATCCGCGTCCTCACGTATGACTACGACGCCAAAAAGAAGAAATTCAACCTCGGCTCTGAGACGGAGATTTCACCCCCTGGCATCGACACGCTTTCGGATCCCGTCCTGACCGGCGAGACCTCGATCGCCTTCGTGGGTTTCGAGAAGGGATTTTCCAACCTCTACGGCTACGATTGGAAATCAGCTCGCCTCGAGAAACTGACGCAGGATAATCATCACTATTCCGGCTTGGATTACTCGCCGGTCCGGAGGGAACTCGTCTTTTCGAGGGAAGACGGGCCGACGGGGGAGCGGTGCCGGTACGACCGGAACCTGTATTCGTGGTCCTTGGAGAAGAAGCTTCTTACGAAGCTCACCGATACGCCCAAGGTGATCGAAACCGAGCCGCGTTTCTCGCCGGACGGTAAGTCGCTTCTTTATGTGTCCGACGAGCGCGGCACGTACGATTTCTACTCGTATCACTTCGATACGGCGGAGACGCGCGCCGTGACCCGAATGCGGATCGGCGTTCAACATCCGGGTTGGGGAGACGGAGGGACTCTTTTCCTGAACTCGTACGAGAAAACGACGCCGCAGATCTATTTCATTCCGTTCCCGAATTTACGGGACCGGTTGATCGCCGATCTTCCCTTCAAGGCTTTTGTATCGGCGCGGATCGAGGGGAATGCGGTCGCTCTGGCCGCACCGCCGGAAAAGAAAGAAATATCTTCCGGAAAACATGAGGATGGTTTGGCCGCCTTCCACGACAAAGGCGTCGTGTATTGGGAGGGAGAGCCGTATGAAGCGAATGCCGTCGCGGTGTTTCCCGATCGCGTGTTGGCGAGCACCAGGATGGGGCTTCCGGACTCCAAGAAAGTGGAGTCGGACGAGCGCAAGCACTTCTTTTCGATCTCCTCGGCCGTGGAATCCCTCGATTCCACCCGGTTCGCCAGGCGAGGCGTCTCGGAGGATCTTTCAACCGAATTTTCTCCCAAATTGGGCGGTCGCGCCATTGTGGATGCCTGGAAGGAACCCGCCGGAGGGCAGGTTCTGCTCCTGGTGAACAACCGACTGGCGTCGCGTGAAAAAGAGTTCGAGAAATCTCCGCCTCTCTCGCTCGTATTCTACGACCGGACGGCGGACCGGATGGTGGAACTCAAGGAGAGCCCACTGCAGGAGATTACCGACCGGATTCAATGGGTGGCGTTCTTAAAACCGTCGGGCATCCTCCTTGCCATCGGTGATCGTGAACGCGGTCCGTTCTTGCTGGGCGTGATGGACGTCACGACGGGCCGGTTCAAGTCGATGGACGACATGGTTCCCCTGTTCCGTGTGGCGAACGACCGGGGCGGATTCTTCTGGCATCAAGGCCGGAGAGTGTACATGGCTACGGCGGAGGAGGCGTTGGCGGGAAAGAAACGGCGCTTGCCCAAACTGGCGGGGTCTCCCGTAGTTGGGGACTACCTCCTGGACGGCCGGCTGGAGTTTCTGACGGTGCGCGGAAAGGAATGGAGCGCGGAAAGATTCGACGCGCAGGGACGGCAATCGGAACGGGATATCCTCCCGCATGCGAAAGGGGAAAAGCTCACGCAAGCCGCCGTTGATCCTGAAACGGGCGCGGTGGCGTTCGGCGTGCGGACGAAAGAAGGCAAACAGACCGTTGAAGAACTCCGGACATGGGACCCGACGGGAAGAACCGTGACTCCCGTTCCCAAAAAGGGAGTCCGGTTCGAAAATCCCGTCTATCGCAAGGGCGCGCTCACGTTCACGTGCTACGAGCCCGCGCCCAAGCTTCCCCAGGAATGGGCGTTCCGGCAGGGCCGCCTGGCACCGTTCGAAAGATTGAGATCCGCCCGCGACGCCGAGGGGCGATCATCGGTATTGGAAGGGGAGGAGCGGCTCTACGTCTTTGATCCGGAAAACCGGCGCTCGACGGAGGTGGCCGGCCCCGTGGCAGGCTATGCCACGTCCGGTGACGTAATCGTATACAGCACGAAGTCGGGCGAGCGGCTCCAGCTTTTTTCCTTCGATCGGCGCACGGGGGAACGGAAGCAGTTGTTCAAGGAAGACCGGGACCAGATCGATCCTTCGCTGGGCAAGGACAAGATTGCGTGGTCGTCGCACCTTGAGGAGCGATGGAGCGTGGAAGAAGCGCCGCTCAATGGCGGGGCTCCGAAGATTCACAAGCTGAAGGATTACGATTTGGTTTCTCCGAAGTTGGAGGGGGATCAAATCACCCTCAAGGCGTATCCGTCGCTCCAAAAGCCACCGTACGAAGCGGAAGGACCCTTCCGGCCGGGGTTCCCCAGACTCCTGGAACCCGAAGCGTACCGAAACGAATACCGGGTTCAGTCTCTCATGGCCGGCGCGGCGTACGACGGCTCGAGTGTCCGGCTCTTGGTGACCGGATATGCCGAGAACCTCTTCAGCGATCACGGCGTGTTCGTGAACGGCGTGTTCCTGGGGGACAGCCAATTCGCGTCCGCCAGCTATGCGGACCTCGTGAACGGCCGCACGTACACGCTCTTCTACGATTTTCAGGACGCCCTGAGAAACGGAGGGATCAACGTCAGCAAGAGCTTCATCCTGGACCGCTTCCGAGAGTTCGTTCTGTTCGGGGAGTTCGAGTTCCAGAACTACGGCCTCTCCGCGCCCGACACCGCCTACTACATCACGCCCGACGTCGAGAACCGGACGTTTTATGTCGTTAAAGCCGGCCTGGCCTACGCGTATGACGTGACGGTATGGGATTCCCACGGCCCCGTAACCGGAAGCCGCTTCTACATTCAGGGTTCGGCAGGCGCGGACCCGCAGCACCATTCCCTCGCCAACCTGGATGCGAACCTGGACTACCGGCTCTACACCCAGGTTGTGGGACGCTTCGGCTTCGCGCATCGGATCGTGGCCGGAACGAGCCAGGGGGACCTGCCGGACGTCTTTCTCATGGGAGGGAACCTCTCGTTCCGCGGCGTCGGCTTCGAGGAGCTGCGCGGGCAGAACTACTGGGTGTTCAGCGAGGACATGCGCATACCGCTCTTCGACTTCCTCGGCGCGAAATTGTTCGATCCGCTGGACCAGATCTTGGGCTTCTTCACGAGATACTTCGACGTGCGTGGAGGCATCTACACGGATGTCGGGCAGGTTTGGTTCAACGGGAAATACGCCCATCCGGTCTATTCCGTGGGGTACTTCGTGAATGTCCCCACGATATTCGGCCTGCAGTTCCGTTTCAGTCAGGGTTTCGCCGGGAAGACCGGTTTCAGTTTCTGGGCCGGGGTGAATTGGTGACGCCGGCGCGCAAACCCGATTTCTATTACCGCAAGGCGAAGAGAGAAGGTCTCGTCGCAAGGTCGGTATTTAAACTTAAAGAATTGGATGAGAAATATAGGCTTATCCGCCCTGGATTTAAGGTTTTAGACCTAGGCGCGTCCCCGGGTTCCTGGTTGGATTACGTTTCCGGGATAATCGGGGACGGAGGTCTCGCCATCGGGGTGGATCAAAATCCGCTCCGGGAGACACTTCGCCCCAACATGAGGTTTCTGAAAAACGACGTTTTCACGATTGAATTGGCTCAACTGCGCGAATTTTCGCCGGAATTTGACGTCGTGATCAGCGATCTGGCCCCGGCGACGACCGGCGACCGGGACGGCGACCACGTACGCTCGGTGGAACTCTGTGAAAAAGCGAAGAGTTTGGCGCTTCAACTCCTGGCCGCCGGAGGCTCTTTTGTCTGCAAGATGTTCCAGGGAGCCCAGACCAAGGATTTCGTCGAAAGCCTCCGCCCTAATTTTGCACAGGTGAAAATCCAGAAGCCGGAGGCTTCCCGCGACGAAAGCCGCGAGATCTACATCGTGGCCCTGGATTTCCACTCGTCTGATCGTTCTTAGCTGCTAGCAAAAGCAAGCGCTCGTATCTCCCGCATGTGCGCAGGACGCTTGGGTTTGGGTGACACCCGTCTAAGAGCTTTTCATTCCACGGTACGACCTCGACGTTCTCGATACCGACGGAGTTCGGTGATTATGTGCCAAGATTTCAGCGAGGCACCATCTGCCGGGCCCCAGGGAAGGAATCTCTGTATGTCTACTGATTCCGCTGAGGAGGGCAACCCTTTTGAAATTGCTCTACGATGGTGCTCAGCGATTCCTCCGGCACGCCAAGATCTTTCCCTTCCTGAATCGTGCTGATCGCCCCAGATTGGTCTCCCATTTGGCACTTCGTAATGGCTTCATGGTAAAGGGCGGAGAACTTCAGGTCATCGGTAACGGACTTCATCGTCTTCACTCTCTCAAATTGTTCGCAAGCGTTCGAGAATTGTCCCATGTCCTGCAAGATCTGCCCGAGGGTCAATGCAGCTACGCCGCCATCTGGATAGAGTTTTTCAGCGTCCTGGCACCACGAAACGGCTTGATCGAATCGCTTCTGGAATCGACATCTCAAGGCTTGTGAAAGGTAGGCTCTATAAGGCGGGAACTCATCTCGTGGATATTCGTCTCTGCCGTCCTTTTCGTGGGCCGCGAGAAAGATCTTCCACATTTGCCTTACCGCTTCCAGAGACATCTGTTTTGGATCCCTTTCTAAATCGTAATTGCGATTCAACCGCACGATCTGCCGAGAATATTCGCTGTAGGTCATTGCATTGGGATCGGATGCTTTGGAACCGTCTTGATCCATTAGAGACCGATCCGCGACGTGAAATGCACCGAAGAGATGACCTACTTCATGCATAACCGCGTTAGCTACTTGATAATCATTTACGATGGCGAATTTCATTATGGGTGCGCGAACAATGATTACGACCCGTCCAAAAGGTGTTGTATGGTCATGGAGTCTATGTCCCCCTTTATCGAAGAAGATAGAAATCCCGCCGTTTGGGGCCTGATTCCACAAATAGTTCTCAAAAGTGGCTGAGGCTACACCATCAGCATCTCCGGTGAGACGGACCAACTCGTTTTCGGGCACAAGAGCAACACGACGGAGCCTGAACTGAATATCAAACTCCGACCATTTCTTGTTGAGGTCTTCGAAAACATAATCCTTGAGAAATGTTTCTGCTTTTTTCCATTTCGGATGATTCGAATAAACGTCTGCAAAACCTTCACTCAGAAATGCGTTGACCGGGACGATACGAGGGGAGCTAAGGCGCGATGTCGGCGAGTGCGGCGATCGTTCTGCTGTCAGTCCCTGCTGAGTTAGGAGAATAGATATGAATGAAGCTGCAACGATGTAGAGGCGATTTCTCACAGGGCATTCCTCTAATGCTTTGTTGATAGCAAGATTCAGGCCACGGATCTCAATCCGATCCGGCCACAACATATTGAAATTACGTCATTAATGCCTCGTCCCCTGTAGCTTCCCGAAAAGTATTACAGGGAATCGCTCCTCGCATGGGACATCCTGAACACAGGCCTTTTTGTAGTGCTTACACTGAAAATCCGCCGAACGAGAGATTTCCGCGGACACCCCACAAATGAAAAGATCCGCATCCATGGCGGATCTCTGAGGGGACGCAGCGGCGCCATAAATCTTTGCCGCCGCCCGTTTAATAGCTGGTACCTGGCTGGAATTGGAAGTGGCTTGGATGAAACGACCGCTGAGGCCGTTGTCGATTTGCAGCGTACGGATCGATCCGGTCTGATCTCAGCATAAGGCATCGAAATTCACCCGTACGACGGGGTCCCGCAACAATGTATGCAAAAGCAAGCGCTCCTGTCTCCCGCAAAGGAAGAATTAGGGAAACTCGAAATTGCGGTGAGGCAGTGACCATGGGTGTCCTAAGTCTTCTTTGCGGACGACCGGTCAGGTGACCGGAGACGGGTATCCGGAAGGCTGGCTTCCGGATTAGGAAATCAGACTTTTGGTGAGCCTATAGAGCCTAGCACCAATGCGGTCCGCTAGGCGGAACAAGGCAGTCAGGCATTCCGTCCCTGGCAACCAGGCATCGGTTCCGGAATCCGGCAACCGAATCCGGATTCCCGTCCCCTGATTCTTTTCAGGGAGAGACTACGGTTCTATTCCATCGCCTTTGGGTCACTACGCGAGGTCCAGGCGATTCTGGACTTGGAGCCGAGGTTCGATAGTTCGGTCCGCAGGCTGGTGGATCACTTGGGAGGTTGTCTATACCGCTTAACGCATCAATAACCCGGCCTCCGAAACGGATTCGGAATCGGATGCCTTGATGCCCGATGCCGGATTCAGCTACGGAACGCAGGCAACGACCCCGGCCGGCTCCACTAATGGATTCAAAGTGTTTCAGCGTGTGGGGAGCTGGATCGTGAAGTGGGTGCCCCCTTCGGGGCGATTCTTAAATTCGACGGTTCCACCGTGAAGCTCCACGAAGTACTTTACGAGATACAAACCGAGGCCGCTTCCGCGGATTCCCTTGTTCTTCACTTCGGCACCCCGATAGAACTTCGAAAAGAGCTTGCCCGAGTCCTCTTCCGAGATGCCCGGGCCGCTGTCAGCGACTTCCACATGGGCCCAGTCGCCGCTTTCCCGCGTCACGACATACACCGACCCGCCGTTGGGTGTGTACTTGATGGCGTTTTCGACGAGGTTCGCCACCGACTCCTGGATCAGCTCTGTGTCCATCTTCAGCGGAAAGAGCGGCTCCAGTTTTGTCTCGAGGCGGATTTCCTTGGCCTCGGCCGCGGGCCGGTGGGATTCCACGACCTTCTCCACGATCGCATTGAGGTCTTTCGTAGAGGCCCGGATCCGGAAGTCGGAGCGTTCTACCTGGGCGAGGCTTAAAATGCGCGATACGAAGCGATTCAAGTCCTCGGATGCCCGCAGAATCCCGGACAGCTCCTCCCGCGCGGAGGGGGACAGCTCTTCCTTCTTTTTGAGGAGCGTTTCCGCCAGGCCCTCGATTCTCGCGATGGGTGTCTTCAAATTGTGGGAGACCAAAGACATGAAATTGGCCTTCAGCGTTTCCACCTCGGAGTGCAACCGGTTTTCCTGTTGGTAACGCCAGCGTCCTTTGTATTCGATGATGAGGCGGTACGGGATGAGGAAGTAATAGGCGATCAGCATCCCCCAAAGCGCCGGGTGGATATCCAGGAACACGCTCGAGTTGAGCGCGGCCAGAGACGCGACGAACAGGAGAACCATCGCCAGAAAGATCAAGAAAATCCCGAGGAGCGGCGTGGTCCAGAACAGAACGCTGGTCGTGAATACGGACAGCGCCAACGTCAGGAACACCGTGGCCCCCCGGGAGAGGACGCGGATTCCGGTCCCCCGGAGAACCGTGTCGATGACGTTCGCGCGGACCTCGGTCTCGTCGGCGCTGGTGGCACCTTGCCTGGGGAAAAAGGGCAACAGTCCGATGCGGCCGAGCGGTTCGCCGCCGGGAGGCGCAACCAGGATGATGCGGCCTTGGAGCGACCGGCGCGTGTCCTCTCGGGTAAGGACCTCGTTCATCGGAACGCGCGGATAGGTTCCCGGCGGGCCGGCGATGTTGAGCACCCGCGGGGGCCCCGATAGGAATTTCCCGAGTTGGGTCGGGGAAACCGCCTTCATGAGATCCGTGTTCGCGAATCCCGTGAGAAACGGGTCGGTTTGGGATCTTCGCGCGATCCCGTCGACGAAGCTGGGAAGGCTTGCCAAGGGAAGACGCTCTTCTGCCGGTCGGGATGCGAAGGTCCGCCGCTCGAAAAAGACGGGGTAAGAATGTCCGGTCGCGACCGCCCGGATCTCCTCCGGCGTATTGAATGAAAAATCCAGCTCCACGGCTTTGGGAGGAGTCGAGTCGAGGCGATTGAGCGTTCGCGTGAGAAGCTCAAGCCAATTCGATTCCGCCGCCTTCTCGCCGAATTCCACGATCGTGATTTCGGGATTGGGAGGGATCGGCCCGCGGAGCCTGACGAGGAACGCGAAGAGGTTGGCCCGGAGAGGAAGCCCGAGTCCCAGCACGAGCGCTCCTAGGGCAAGTCCTGCGAGGGGCGGGAGAAACTTTCGAATCATGGACGATCCATCTTAAGCCGAACTGAAAGACTTGTAACTTGTCTTTGATCGTTGGATACTGAATTCGCTTCCCCGTACAGCAAGAAAGGAGACGCAATGGGCGTCTCGGTTGGCCAGGACCGGCCGGATTTAAGACGTGTTTTGGGACTCTGGGACTCCGTGGCGATCATCGTAGGCGTGATCGTGGGATCCGGGATCTTTTTCGCTCCCACGGCGGTCGCCCAGTATCTTCCCCACACGGGGACTATCTTGTGCGTGTGGCTCCTGGCGGGTCTGACCGCGTTGAGCGGCGCGCTCACGTATGCGGAGCTGGGGGCAAGGTGGCCGCATACGGGTGGTATGTACGTCTTCATCCGGGAATGTTTCGGGCCGCTTCCCAGCTTCATCTATGGCTGGGGGCAACTTCTGATCGCGCGCCCCGCCAGCGTGGCGGCCATCTCGGTCGTATGCGCCCAATACGTGGCCTTCTTCGTGCCCGTTCCCACGTTCGGGATCAAGCTCCTGGCCGTCACGGCCATTCTGATTGTTTCCATCATCAATTACCTGGGCGTGCGGCTGACCAGCGTCGTGCAGAACTTCCTGACCTCCATCAAGGTCCTCGCATTGATGTTGATCGCCGTGGCGGCGCTCGTTTTCTACCGAAACATCGGGGGAGGGACGGCGGCCGAGGTGTTTCCGAATACGCTTCAACTGTCTTTCTGGAGCGCCTTTGGCCTGGCTCTTGTCGTGGCGTTCTGGGCGTCGGACGGCTGGAGCGAAATCACGAACGTGGCCGGTGAAATCCGCGACCCCGCAAGAACCATTCCTCTGGCCCTTTTGATCGGCACGGTTCTGATCGTCGTGCTTTATATGCTAGTGAACGGCGCATACCTTCATGTCCTGGGTGTGTCCGGCGTTCAAGCCTCGGACCGTGTGGCGGCGGATACCATGATTCGCGTTCTGGGCCCCTTGGGAGGCAGTCTGATTTCCATCGCCGTCGTGATTTCCACGCTCGGAAGTTTGAACGGCACTACGCTCACGGGCCCGAGAATTTATTTCGCCATGGCCGTGGACGGCTTGTTCTTTCCCTGGGCGAAGAAGGTGGATCCGAAGTATCGGAGCCCCTCGATCGCCATCGCGCTTCAGGCGTTGCTGGCGGTCCCACTCGTCATCACGTGGAGGTTCGAACAGCTGGCCACATTCTTCGTATTTGTTTCACTGATCTTTTATGCGCTGGTGGCGTCGGCCGTCTTCCGGCTGCGGCGCATGCCGGGCGTCCCGGCGGCCGGAGGCTACAAGACCTGGGGATACCCGGTTACGCCGGTGTTCTTTCTGTTGGTGGCGGCGGGAATCCTCATCAACACGGCCGTGCGCGCGCCGCTCCAAGCAATCATGACGTTCGCGATTCTTCTTTCAGGCGTTCCCGTGTTTTTCCTTTGGAAGGGCAGGCGGAAGGAAAGCCTTATTTCTTCGGACCGAACTGACGCTTGAGAAAAGCCACGATCTCGTCGGATTCCAGAACGGGCGTTCCGTCCACCACGAGACAAGGGACTTGGCGTGTTCCGTTCATCTTGATCAATTCGTCGCGATACTCGGGTTCCTCCAGAGCGTCGCGGTACCGGACCCCGGGGATTTGTAATTCGCGGATCGCGCGCCGGACTTTTTCGCAGTATGGACACGACTCGAAGTGGTAGAGGATCAACTCCATCTATGCTAGATTTTCTACCACAGGTACACCTTGAGTTGGAGAGAGTTTCAGACGACGCTGAAGTCGGCGCCGTTGGATCCCCGCAGCAAGCGGCGAATCCGGACGGCTGTTCTTCTGGGGGCCGGAGGGTTCGCGGGAGCGGTGTATCTTCTGTTCGGCGTGCAATGGTTCAGCGCTTCGGAGGAAGCGCCGTCCCCGGTGCGCGTGCTGAGTGCGGGAACCCCGAGCGAGAAGCTGGCTCTGAACGATCTGGTGGATCCGAGGGCCTTACTCGACGGACCGTCCGAATTGCGGGTGGCCCGGGGGAGCGACACCTGGCTGATCAATCTCTCGCTGGACGGAAATCTTCAGCGTTTCATTCAGAAGGAACTGGCGCGGAACAAGGTGGATTGGGCCGGCGTTGCGGTCCTGGATCCCTCGACCGGCGAAGTCCTGGCTCTGGGGTCGCATTCCGAGAAAGAGCCCGGCATCGACAACCTGGCTTTACGCGCCACGTTTCCCGCGGCCTCCGTGTTCAAGATGGTCACGGCGTCGGCGGCTTTGGAAGAAGGGGGGTATCGCCGGGACAGCACGGTCTCTTTTTCCGGGAACATGTACGGCATCGGCCCGCGGCAGGTCCTTAGAGATTCAG
>JAZDIZ010000009.1:0-8060 GCA_043804515.1 Pseudomonadota bacterium
CTTATCCTTCGGCGCGAAAACGTCCCAGTACCAGAACTTCTTCGCATGGCCCGCCTTGTTGTAGAAATCCCGCTTGTATCCCCAAATCTCCCCCTCGTCTTCCGGGTTGGTAACGATCTCGAAGATCTGCAAGGGATCGAGTCGCCGCACTTTGACCCGGCCCTGTCCGCGAAACAACGCAATCGCCCGTTCGCCGTCGACGTAGTAATCATCTACGCTCTTCGCCATGCCTTCATAGGAAAACATGGCGCGATTCGCCGGCGCGTGGAGAAATGCGTTGATAGCCTCCTGGGTCCGCTCATGCTCTGAGCGAAACGTCAACCCGCGCCCCAGAATGAAAATCTGATGCAACTGAACCGTGCGAACCGAGATAGGATCATAAAGCGCGAACTTGCGCGATTGGCGGACCGTCGCTTCCCGTGAAACGTCCGGGCGAACCTTGGCCCGCGCAATTTCCGCCGCCGAGGTCGCCGGTCGCTGCCAAGAACCTAACGTCGAGGCGAACTGCGCTACGTTTTCATCGATTTCACGCAACTCTTCAACGAGCTCGCGAAAGTCCGCGTCATTCTTTCCGTTTCCGCTTCCGCCTTGCTCTACGAGCGCCGATGTCGCCATACGTCCCACCTCGAAAGGAAACTCGCCCCACGGGGACCAGCCGCAGGGCGAGTATGACGAAAGGAGAAAACCCAAGCCCCCCTGGGCGGGTCGGCGCTATTTATACGGAAACGACCACCGTTTTGTCAACTTAGTATTTACCGACCCGAGCGGCCCCCGGCATGGCGTTTGATCCCCGCCGCGTGGAGAATCTTGTGGATCGTCCACCAGCAACAATGGAACTGACGCCCTAGTTCCCTCTGCGTCATTCCTTGCTCGTATTCGGCAAGTATTCGCGACAGAGTCTTCTCCGGGTCCGGCTCCAGCGGATACGAGTCAAACCCGACGCCGTTGATCCGCACCCGCCGCTTCGTCGTGCGCTCGATCATTTTTGCTCCAGACTCACCCGTAAGACGCCGGTAGAATCGCGTCCCGCTCCACCGCGTCGTAAATCACGATCTCCTCCGTCTCTGTCAACTGATTGCACGCCCAGCACGCCGTCGCGCAACTGTCCGCCAAGTCCCCGTGCCCCTCTGAGTCCCGCTCCCGGAAAATCGTCGGATGCCCGCCCCGCGAAATAGCCAACTGTGTCCTCAGCAACCCCCGCTTCAAGTCCGGGTTCATCGGTAGCCGAACCTTGCCCCCGAGCATGAGACTCTTCAGCGTGAGGAAAGCACTCGTCGCCGCCGGCCGAATCTCCGCCGTCAACCCCTGGCCCTGAAGAAGCGACGCCACGAACCCATGCGCGTACCTGTCAATCCACACCGTGAAGACCCCGTAGATTCGCGCCGCCTGGCCGATCTCCCTGTAAACCTCATCCGGGTTCCCCGCCCCCCACGTCCGGGAATAATCCAACACTACCACCCCGTCGTCCTCGCGATGCGCCACCGCGAATGCCGTCCGGTCCCGCCCGTGCAAGCCGCTCGCGTCCAACGCCCCGACGTACTGCCACCGCTGATTTCGCAGATTGTCCTCAGCCAACGTCATCGCCTGTTCGACCAGCGGCTCCGTGAAAATCCCCTGAATCCGCTCGCAGAACTCCGCGTCATACTCCCGCGCCGCGCTCTCCGGGTTCCGCGCCCGCTCTTCCGCGATGAACTCCGCCGGCACGCTCGGATTCATCAGCATCGTCGACGCCCGTACCGTCAACCGCCCCGGAATCTCCGGCCCCTCTTGGTAAAACGAATACAGCAACCCGTCCTTGCTCAGAGGACTGGAAATCAGAAGAACCTTGCCCTCATGTCCAAACTGCGCCTGCCCGGGCCTGATCGCGTTGTAGATCAACTCATCCGCCTTCGGCCCCTCCTGAGCGAAAAACGCCACCTCGTCCAAGATCGCCACCGGGCACGCCAACCCCCGTGGCGCCGTCGAGTTCGTCGGAAAACTCGCAATCGTCACCCCCGTCTTGAGCTTCAGTTCCGCTTTCCAGGCATCCTCTACCACCCCCTTCAGCGCCGATCCCGCGTTTTCCAGCAACCGCGCACACCCCGCCTGCACTACGTCCTCCGCGCTCCGCTGCCGAGTGCACACGATGACGATAAACGCCCGCTCCCCCGGCTGCAACCTCGCCCGCCATACCCCCGCCCGCACGGTCGCCTCATAACACGCTATGATCGAGGCGCACGTGCTCTTCGTCCCTCGCCGCCCGATCACCCAAACCGCAACCCGCTTCGCTACGCCATCCTCGTACACGCGCTCCAAACCCGTCATCTCCCGGTATAGACCCATCAAACTCTCCGGAATCGGCAACCCGTAGAACGCCCGCAACAAAACCTCCTGCCCCGGATACAACGTCATCCCCAACCACTCCGCCCCCGTCGCGAACTCAACGATGTCCACTACCGGAACATGCGCTATTCCCGCCGATGCCCCTGAGTCCCCCGGCATTGGCCGCGGACCCTTCTTCTTCGCCCGCCCCCGCCGATTCAAGTTCGCTATCTGTCGCGCCTTCGCCTCCGGATCCGTCACCCGATGCGCCGCCCGTGCCATTGCCATCGCCTCCGCAAAACTCATCTCCGGGTGCTCCCCCTGTATCCGATACACCCGGTTGATGAACTTCTGCGTGTATGGCTTCCCTTCCCCCCGCCGCCCCCACTTCCCGTCTTTCCCCGCCATCACCCTACCTCCCCCGCTCCCAAGATCCGCAACCCAAGTCTCTCCGCATCCCTCACAACCCCCCGCACAAACTGCCGCGCCAGAGACTCTACCTGCCGCGCCGCCCCCGCCGCGTCGCCGCACCAAAACACATGCAGCCCGCTACGGACAGCTAGGGCATCCAGTGTCGCCAGCACCGCCGCCGGCGTAATCTCGCTCCTGTACTCCCCCGCAGTCACCTCTTCCCGCATCCCTTCGATGATCAGAGCCCGAAACCGGAACTGCCTCATCCGCTCCACCTCTCTCAGAAACCGCTCCCGCCCCGCCCCAAGGCTCTGGCAAAGATCCTCCAGCGACTTCCGCTCGACGATGAACGCCGGGTTTTCCCAACCGGAGAAGCCCCTTACGCCATAGTCGCCGACAGCCAACGTCGCCCGCTCAATCCTGAACCGCCTGTCAAATACCAACGGCACTTGCTCCCGCGTATCCACCAAGATCACCGGCCAAATGTCAACCATCTCACACTCCACCCTGTGCCTAAATCATTGAAACAACCCAACTTGCCCCTAAACACGATACGCAGGGAAATTCGGTAACATCATCTTTTCGATTTCCGTTCTACAAATTTTCCCCGCAAACTCGCAAGTCGCAAATTCCGAAGTGCAATCCATTGCCCAACTGCACAGAGATTGGGCATTCGAGGTCCACCGGAAGGGTAGCGCGCCTGTCCTTCTGTGGCATAGGACGCCAATCACAGCCCTGGCGTAGGATGCCGCAGAGAGCGCTAAATGCAGATGGTTGATATTGCTTGACTTGCGGGCAATGTTCGTTAAATGGAGATTGAACGAACATTAGGAAAGCCCTTCGGGGCTGGGCAAGATGTTACCCAAGATGCACAGATTCGCGGCACTTTTCCCAACCGCGATTTCGCAATTAACCGTGATTTCACGGCTACCGAGCGGTAGGATAGCGTCAACATTTTGACACTTTGTCTGTACGGGTGTCAAGATTTTGACGGTTTGGGGTTGGGGGTTGCGGTACGGGGGAAAGGGGATCATGAGGGGAGTGTATAGCAGAAGCGGGCGGGGGTGTCAAGGGGAAAATGCGGTTATGGCCAAGCGGATATAAACAGTTTTTGACTTGTCGATTTTCCTTGACAGGGTATCGTTCCTTGGTATAAACCAGGCGGAGGAGGATCGGGAAATGCCTGAAAACACTGTGCAAAAGCACTTTTCGCCTGAGCGTCTTCGCGAGCGGCGAATCGCGAATGGTTGGACGATGACGGAGTTGGGAGCTCGAATGACGTTAGCTCGGCCCAAAGATGCGAGCGTGACGAAGCAGTCGATTTCTCTTTATGAGTCGGGCTTGGCGATGCCTGGGGCTGATCGTCTTGCTGCTCTTGCGGCCGCATTCGGATGCTTGATTGATGATCTTTTCGAGGGGGTGGTCAATGTGGAGCGGCCATGACACATGGATCAAGTTCTATCCGAACGACTGGTTGGCCGATCCGAATCTTCGCTTTTGCACCTTGGAGGCAAGGGGACTTTGGATAGACATGCTCTGCCTGATGCACCTTGGAACGCCTTATGGACACCTATCGCTAAATGGGCAACCGATGACGGTTGAGGAGCTAGCTAGCGTGCTCGGAAAACCGGTGAAGTCTGTGCGAACTTCGCTCGAACTCCTCGTGAACTCCGGTGTCATCTCGAAGACCGCAGAGGGTATGATTTTCAGTAGGCGGATGGTACGGGATACTGAGATTAGGCGAGTTAGGGCGGAGGCGGGAGCAAAGGGCGGGCGTTTTGCTCAAGCAAATGCTCAAGCAAATGCTCAAGCAAAAACAGTAGCAAAGTGTGGGTCTGGGTCTGGGTCTATATCTAGTCAAGCTAAAGAAGAGCTATCGACTAGCAAAAGGGGGGGGTCTAAGGGGGGTGCAGGCCGGGGAGAGAAGAACCAGATGTTGTTAGAGTCGTTCGGGCGGTTCTGGGCGGCCTGGCCGTCGGGTCGGCGGAAGGCGAAGCAGGCGGCAGAGCGGGCTTGGTTGAAAATTGCCCCGAACGATAAGCTAGTTGCCGCGATCCTGGCCCACGTGGAGGCGAGCGCGGCGACGTTCGACTGGCGCAAGGATGGGGGGGCGTTCGTCCCATATCCGGCGACGTACTTGAACGGGCGGCGGTGGGAGGATGAGATCGAGGTGGCGGGGGGCGGGGAGCCGGCGACGCTGACGCCGGAGGAGCAGCGCGAGGCGCTCAAGGCGTTCGAGGCGAAAGGAGAAGTGGGGACATGTCACGTCCTCGACGGTCACCCATTCACGAAAACTGCGGCGGCAAACACCATCGAGGACTTGGCGCGAGAGCAAGGCCTCGAGCCGATTGAGGAGGAGGAACCGGGCTATGTCTGAGGGCTATGAGGCGCAGATCAATGAGATGGCGGTGGTCGGCTCTTGCCTAATGCTGCCGAGCAACTTTATTCCGGGGCTTCTTTTGTCACAAGAGGATTTCTGCGACCACGACCTGGGCCGCGTTTTCGCCTGTTTACGCTGCCGCGCTGATGAGGGATTGCCGACGGATGACCTGGCGCTCGTTTGCCAGGACCTTGCTCGTCGGTGCAGTCCTCTGGCGAGCGATGGCCAACCGTGGGAAGTCACGCTTTCCCGCTGCCTCCTGGCAGTGAGTACACCGCGGGCGGTGGTTTTCCACGCCGCAAAGATTCGTGAGGCGGCGGTCCGCCGGCGGGCGTGGCAGATAGGCCAGGAGATCCAAGCGGCGGCGGGTGAAAAGCCCCTTGAAGAGGTCGCGCGGATTCTCAGCGCCGGGGCGGATGAGATCGCTACGGCCACGGCCCCCGATGACATGCGGCCGCTTATCGAGCTCGCACCGGACTGGTTCGGGCGATTCGCGGCGAGCTTTGACCAGCCCCGGCCCGGCGTTCACTGCGGGATCAAGTGGCTTGACCACGCCCTGGGGGGCTTCCAGCCAGGGGATGTCGTGATCCTGGCGTCCCGGCCCGGCGTCGGGAAGTCGAGTATCTCGACCCAGTTCATCCTGCACGCGCTCAGGGCGGGCGTTGGTTGTGCTCTTTTCACCCTGGAAATGGCGGCGGACTCGATCATGGAGCGCATGTGCTCGCAGGCGACGGGCGTCTCGCATTACCGAATTCGGAACCGCCTTTGCGATCTCCGCGAAATGGAGACGGTCAAGAGCTGGCTCGAAGCAGCGGCGGAAACCCACCGACTGCATGTGTACGACAACGTACACGCCACGCCGGAGACGATTCGGGGTCAAGTCCATCGGCTTCGCGCCAAGGACAAGACGCTCGGTCTGGTTGTGATCGACTATCTGCAGCTCATGGTTGCCAAGCGGCTGCGGGGCGACAACCGGGAGCAGGAGGTTGCGCACATTTCCCGGAGCCTCAAAGCGTTGGCTCGTGATCTCAACGTGGCGGTGCTCGCGCTCTCGCAGCTAAGGCGCCCTGACGAGCACCACCGCAAAGACGAAGAGCCGAAGCTCTCTGACCTCCGCGAGTCGGGATCTATCGAGCAGGACGCCGACGCCGTGCTTTTGCTGCACACGCTCCAAGTGCCGGCGGAGCCGCTTTGGTTAGGGCGGATCAAGTGCTTTCTGGCCAAGCACCGGCACGGCCCGCTGGCGGGCGGCGTCTTGGTTTTCAAATCGGATACGCTGACCTTCGCGCCGGAGGCGAAGCGAGAGCGGCCCGTGGGCGACGGCGGCGGGCGAATCGAGGGGCTTGGCGAATGAGAAATCTCAAAGCCCCGTTCCCGTATTTCGGCGGTAAATCAACCATCGCACCCCTTGTATGGGCCGCACTCGGCCAGCCAAAGCATTACATCGAACCCTTTTTCGGCTCCGGGGCCGTGCTCCTGGCCCGGCCTGGTTATCAACCTGGCGCGCACATTGAAACCGTCTGCGACAAAGACGGCTTTGTTGCGAACGCTTGGCGCGGGATGCAATTCGCGCCGGATGAGGTTGCCCGCTGGTGTGACTGGCCCGTCAATCACGCAGATCTCATGGCTCGCAAGACGGAGCTAATCCGCCAGGAAAGCCGATTGGTAGAGGGGCTGGTCTCGGACCCCGAATGGTGCGACGCGAAGCTGGCTGGCTATTGGATCTGGGCGGCGTCGTGTTGGATCGGTTCGGGCCTGACCTGCCCAACGCAGAGCCCTCATATCAGCGACGGCGGAATGGGCGTCCATGCTTTGGGCCAGAGACCGCATATCAGCGACGGCGGAAAGGGCGTCCATGCTTTGGGCCAGAGACCGCATATCAGCGACGGCGGAAAGGGCGTCCACGCGCTGGGCCAGAGACCGCATATCAGCGACGGCGGGCAGGGCGTCCAGGAGCCGTATAACACCAACATCTATGCCTGGTTCCGCGCCCTCTCTGAGCGGTTGCGCCATGTCCGCGTTGTTTGCGGCGATTGGTCCCGCGTCTGCGGCGGTAACTGGCAAGACAAGTGCGGGACGGTTGGCGTTTTTCTTGACCCGCCCTATGGCGTCGCGGACCGGGATCAAGGGATTTATCATCACGACGGGACGGAGATCGCCGCTGAGGTCATGGCCTGGGCCGTCGAACGCGGCGCGAAGCCGTCCTATCGCATTGTTCTCGCCGGATACGACGAGCATAAGGCTCTTCTGTCCGCGGGTTGGCGGGCGCAGAAATGGACGGCGCAAGGCGGATATGGCAATCGGGGGAAGAAAGGCAACGTCCAAAACGCCAACAGGCATCGCGAGATGCTCTATTTCTCGCCGCATTGCCTGAACGCCAACTCGCTGCCCCTGGAGTTCGCCGAGACATGACGCCAGGATGCCTCTATTTCGCGTTCCCAGCCCCGCCACGCCCTTTTCGAGCCTACGGCGGTATGAAGAGCCGTCCGAAAGCCGCGCATGCTCCTATGGCGCCCGGACCGATAGCGTCCAAATCCTTGCACACCGTCCGGCGTTTTGCACACTTTCGGCGCGACATTCTGGCGCGGGGGGCGAAGCGATTTAGCGTATGATACTGATTCTGCGGCACTTAGCAACCGGCACATTGTGGCATGCCGTTTGCTACATATAGAGCAAGGCCAGGGGGAGGCCAGGAAAGAAGGAGAAGGACGATGATCTCAACGCAACGCATTGATGCGCTCTTGGACGATTCGGGGATGTACGGCGGGGAACGGTTTGGGTCGCCCCAGGAGGTTCGTCAGTACTTCACGCGCGAGAGCTTCACCGTCATGTTCGGACCGGAACTCGATCAAGAGACGCCGTTTCCGTCCGCGCGAGAGTTCGAGCTGATGACCGACCTTGTGCTGCGCCGTAAGCTCCACTGCGATTTCTGAGGTCCGGGGGGGCTGAAGACTTCAGCGTGAATCCC
>JAZDIZ010000010.1:0-12474 GCA_043804515.1 Pseudomonadota bacterium
GACGGTGTGAATACGTCGACCCTGAGAGCGGACGCCGATGCGAAAGCCGCTACCTTCTTGAGTTCGACCATATGGATCCGTACTGCTCGGGTGGCTCATCTAATGAAGAGAACATCAGGCACTTATGCCGGATGCACAATCGGTACCTTGCAGGAACGATATTTCAGTCAGAAGCCAAAATGGTCTCGAGTAGCCCCTGACTCCGACCGGGCCAGGGCCGCCTCGTTCTCCCCCTAAACAACCCTTCTTCTGCTTGGGACGCGCCGTCGGCGGACTTCGATGCCAGTTTTTCCGCAGCCTGTTAATCCTTTGTTCTTTTCTGCTTGAGCCAGTCCAAAATTCGCGCCGTGACCGCCGGGACCGTGAATCCGAATTTTTCCGCCAGCACGTTGTCGGGCGCGGACTCGCCGAACCGGTCAATGCCCAGGATCAGGCCCTCGCGCCCCACGTAGCGGTACCAAAACGCGCTCCGGCCGGCTTCGACGGCCACCGTGGGGATCGACGGGGGAAAAATCTCGCGGCGGTATTCCTCGGGCTGCCGGTCGAATTCCTCGGCGCACAGAAGGGAAACCACGCGGACGTCGAAGCCTCTGGAGCCTAGTTCCCGGGCGGCGCCCATCGCCAGATGCAATTCCGAGCCGGTAGCCGCCAGAATCGCTGCCGGTTTCCGGACTCTCTCGCCCCACACGACGTACCCGCCGCGGAGCGGCTCCTCGAACCGGAGAGAGCCGGGCCGTTCGATGGCGGCGAGCTTCTGCCTTGTCAGGCAGATCACGGAAGGCCCTTCCGACCTTCTGAGCGCCAGGAGCCAGGCAGCGGCGCATTCCAGGGAATCCGCCGGGCGGATCACGTGTAGATTCGGGATAAGCCTCAAAGCGCCGAGTTGCTCGACGGCCTGATGCGTCGGCCCGTCCTCTCCGAGAAAGACGCTGTCATGCGTGAAAACATATATTGCCGCAAGCCGCGAGAGCGCCGCCAGCCTGATCGAAGGACGCATGTAGTCCGAGAATGCGAGGAACGTCGAGCCGAAGGGAACCCACCCCCCGTACAGCGCGAGCCCGTTGAGAATCGATCCCATGGCGTGTTCGCGAATCCCGAACGCGAGGTTTCTCCCAGCGAAGTCGCCCTTCCGAATCGTGCCGGAGCCGAGGATCTCGGTCTTTGTGGACTCGTTCAGGTCGGCGGCACCGCCGACGAGTGAGGGACAAGCCCGGGCCACCAGCTGCTGCAATTTCCCGGAGATGTTGCGCGTGGCGTCCGGCATCGGAGGGAGGTTTTTAAGGAATTCGGCGGCCAGATTCGGATCCACCTTCCTGGCCGCGACGGCGTCCCATTCCTCCGCCAGATCCGGATATTTCGCACGCCAGGCCGCGAACCCCTGTTCCCATTTCCCGCGGAGGCCTTCGACCTCCAGGGTCCTCGCCCGGAAGACCCCCCGGACCTCCTCGGGCACCAGGAAGAGAGGCTCCAGGGGCCAACCCAGCGCCTTCTTCGTGGCTTCCACTTCCTCTTTCCCGAGAGGGGTCCCGTGGGCCTTGGACGTGTCCACCCGGTGCGGCGAACCGAACCCGATGTGGGTGCGTGCCAGAATAAGCTGCGGGCGCCCTGTTTCCGCGCACGCCTCCTCCAAAGCCGCTGCGATCTGGGCGCGGTCATGGCCGTCGATCCTCCGCGTGCCCCAGCCGTACGCCTCAAACCTTTTGGCGACGTCCTCCGAGAACGCGAGGTCCGTGCTTCCGTCGATCGTGATTCGGTTGTCGTCGTATAGGACCGTCAGGTTTTCGAGTCCCAGGTGTCCCGCGAGCGAAGCGGCCTCTCCGCTGACGCCTTCCATCATGTCGCCGTCCCCTGCGAGGGCGTAAATGCGATGATCGACCGGCGCGAAGTCGGGACGGTTGAATCGGGCCGCCATCATTTTGGCGGCGATCGTCATTCCCACGGCGTTGCCTATCCCCTGCCCGAGAGGGCCTGTTGTGGCCTCTACGCCCGGCGTACGGAACGACTCCGGATGCCCCGGCGTCCTGCTCTCCCACTGCCGGAAGCTCTTGAGATCCTCCAGCGTGACACCAAACCCCGCTAAATGAAGGAGTGCATACAGCAGCATGGAGCCGTGCCCCGCCGAGAGAACGAACCGGTCGCGGTTCGGCCATTTCGGGTCGGAAGCGCTGTAACGGAGGAATCGGTTCCAAAGCACGAACGTGTAATCCGCGGCTCCCATCGGAAGACCCGGGTGCCCCGAGTTGGCTCTCTCGACGGCGTCCACGGCCAACATACGGATCGTGTTGGCGCAGAGTTTTTCCAGATTGACGGTCATGGCTCGCTTCTTGGTTTCCCGAACCACCTAGTAGCTCGACTCCGTCCGGTTGTCGACCGGGCCCACACGGCGCCCAGCGCCAGGATCAGCACGAGAGCGCTCAGAGCGCCTGCGGCGTGCTCGACCCACGTCCGGCGGAAGCGGACGTCGAGCTCCCGCCGATCGGTGAAGACAAGTTGGTAGCAGGGGCTCACAAGCAGAACGGGATTCTCCCCCTGAAACCACCTCGGAAAATACGTCTGGTGAAGGATCACGGGCACGGGAACCCCAGGCGCCCGGTCCAGCGTCACGTGAGAACGGTCCCGGCCGAGCTCGGCGTTCCGGACTCGCACGGCGGAATCCACCGGCGTGCGATGCTCTTGAGCCCAGTCCAGAATGCGTCCCATCGGTTCCCGGAACCTGCGGCGGAGTTCGAGGGTTCTCGCGGCCATCACGGGACCCCAGGTTTCCCCCGTGCTTCCGGGGTAGGAACTCCTCACCTTGTCGGCCAGAGACTCCTCGGTTTCATCCGAACGGTACGGCGTCACCACAGCCACGCGATCCGACCCCGCGGTTCGGATCACGCACGCCTCGAGGGGGGAGTCTTGGTCCAGGAAGAGAACCGGTCTTTCCTTGGCGAAAGCGGACACCCGGCCGCAAGCGGCGTTGAGATCGCGGTATCTAAAATCGGTCACGATCAAGCCGCCGAAACGGCTCCAATCCATTGGGGAATCCAGCCGTTCCTCGGGACTCAGGACCAGGGGCGGGTCCTCTTGGTTCGAGAAAAACGAATATTCGGCCAAGGAAAGAAAGTCGTAATCCCCGAACGAAGCCCGCTTCTTCGGTTCCCACCTGGCGTACACAAGAAAAGGCTTGAAACGGGGCACGTGAGCGTAGACGGACATGTCGGCTTCATCTTTGAACACCGTCCATTGGTGGGAAAAGAGGGTCTGCCGGAATCCCTTCGCCGCTCTCAAGTCGTGCGCCATGGTCGGCATGTGCACGTAGATCGTCTTGAGGTTCAGGAGGCGGTTCCGTTTCCTGTGCTCCTCCATCGGCTGGTTCCAGAAATCCGGATCGGAAGAGAGCTGGGACGTGATGCCCCAAATCGGGTAGCGGGTCTGGGAATAGATGTTGCGGACGGAGTCCGTAAAGAACGAGGCGAGGCTGGCCTCCCGGTAGACCGTTGAGATTCCGAACCCTCCGCCGTTCCCGATCAACCCGTTGAGGTAAGCCGCCTCGTCGTAACGCCCCCTGACGTTGCTGTGGAAATCGACCGACTCGACCGTGTAGCGGCCGGAAGAAGGATTTCGCCCCTCGGCCACCAGGTCCGCGTACTCCGCCGGATTCAGTTGCGAGATCCGGGTGGATTGGAAGAGTCCGTCGGGTTCCCGAAGGTACGGAAACCCCACCAGAAGGAAAAAGATCAGGAAACCTACGGCGATCCGGAGGTGTCGGCTCGCGGGGAACTCGAGAAGGCGCACGATTCCGAAGGCAAGAAGGGGGATCATCAAGAACAGGCAGGTGATGACGACTCGATGAACCTGAAAGGGGGCGCCTGCGAAGACCCTATCCGCAACAGGAATCAGGAGAAGGCTGCCGGCGACGCCGAGACCGATCGGTAACGCGAATCGATGCTTCTTCCTGAACGCCAGCGGGATCGAGATAAGGCCCAGGAGAAGCCACGCCCATTCGCCGGCGGCGAGATGCCCCTCCACTTTCAGAATCAACGGTTTTGTAGCCACCCAGCCGTACGTAGCCAGCATCGGCACGTACCAGAACGCGCTCAACCCGAGGCTCCAAAGCCCGATCGTGAAATACGGCCGGAAAACCGCCCGGAAACCGCGCTCCCGCTCGCCCAACCACTCCATACCGAAGAAAGCGGCGTAAGTGAGAAGCAGGGGGACCAGAACGTTCACGTTCGCGAGAAGAACCAGCGTCAAGAGCACGACCAAAGCCCGGTACTTTCCCCGCGAAGAAGCCGGCTCGGGGAGGAGGCAGAAAAACAAGAGGAGGAGCCAGAAGGAGAGAAGGTGGGCGTAAAGGCCGATCTGGAATGTCCCCAGGAGAGTCAAACCCCACGAAGCCAGGAATCCGCCCCGCGTCAGGAGATAGACGGCCAATAGCCCGCCGATTAAAGCGGGACGCCTTCCGCCGAGCCGCAGGGTGCCGAGCAGATAGAAAAGAGTGGGGAGAGTGAACGTCAGGAAAAGCGCGAGGAGCTTGATGATCGTGGAAATCGAGAAAGGCAGAACGTGATCCAGGAGAGCCACGAACCAGAAAAAGAGCGGATGGTAGAAATTCGGGAACGGCATTCCCAAAAACCAATGTGGGGTCCAGCCGAACACGGCGGGCCAGACGTGCCGGCTGTACTCTTGGGCCATCGCGAGATGGCTTGCGCCGTCCCAGCCTCCCAGGACCGGCGTGCGCACGACGTCCCAAAGGAACCTGTGCGCGAGGAGGAACAAACCCGCGATCAGCAGCAACTGATCGAGGAAAAAAGTCTTGGTGGATAAATGTCGGGCCACGCGGCGGTTCCAAGGGTAGGCGAAGCGTGCTATAGGTGGCAACGGATTCCGACGGAGGAAGCTATGAGATTTTTCCTGTGCGTTTTGCTGGCGGTGGGTATCGGTGCGCTGCCTGCGGGGTGCACGAAGAAAGCGACGAAAGGCGGCGGGGGACCGGACATGCAAACCAAGAATGAAGCGGTGATCGAAACTTCGATGGGAACAATCGTGATCGATCTCCTTCCGAATGTGGCGCCGAAGACGGTGGAGAACTTTAAAAAACTGGTGTCCGAAAAATTCTATGACGGTACGGCCTTTCACCGGGTGATTCCGGGCTTCATGATTCAAGGCGGGGACCCGAACACGAGGAGTCCGAACCGCTCCGAACACGGAAAGGGAGGCCCCGGCTACACGATCCCGGCGGAGTTCAGCCCAGAGAGGCATACGCGCGGGACCGTTTCGATGGCCCGCAGATCCGATCCGAACAGCGCAGGCAGCCAGTTCTTCATCGTAATCCAGGATGCTTCCCATCTGGACGGGCAATACACGGTCTTCGGCCGGGTAAAGGAAGGGATGGACGTCGCTGATAAGATCGTCGCAGTGCCCAGGGATGCCGGCGACAATCCCACCCAGCCGATCCCATTGAAAATTACGCTGCGTTGAGCGCAGGGAGCGCGAACCCGCGGTCCGCCATGATTTTGACTTGAAAGTAGCGGTCGGTCACCATCAGCCCGTTACGCCGACCGCCACCGATTTGCGCGAGAGAGACGCAGCTCGATTCGTGCCTTGATACACGGCGAGCGATATTCTGATTTCGTGTCGGGATTCCTCCTTACTTTATTGCAATAACAATCATTGAGTGAGTGACGCCGCGCGGAGAGAATATGGAGTGACGGAGACGGCAGGGAGGCCCCCAAAGCCGGAGCGCGAGAATCCATCCTGTTGCGGATGGCCAGGAAGGACGCGAGCATTTGGGGTGCCTGCCGACGCCGGCACTCCTTCTTTGCATGTTGAGCGCGGCGTCACGATGCGCAACCGGCCCTTGTTTGAAACGACAAGGAGGCCCACCTTGCGCGGTCGGACTTTGTGCCGTTTGAAGAAGAAAAAAGCTAGAATACAAAGCTGACTTTGGAATTTTCCTGCTCGTGCAGGGCCCTACTCAGGTCCGCCTTGCGCGCGACCGTGCCCGCCAGGAGTCTTCGGGCCTCACGGTCTTGGCACGTGAGGTTTACGCCCACCCGCAGCCAGTACTGACTATCGGCGTAAGTGTCTTCCAGCGCCATCCAGACGACCCGCGCTTGCGCGGCGACGACCTCCTGGTCATCCACCGGGATCCAAATGTCGAACGGCTTCTCCGAATCAGGAACGATGTCGGTCAAAAGCTGGACGCCGCGGAGGCTCAAATCCTGGGTCAACCCCTGGCCGAGCCGGAGCGGATGATCGGGATCAACGGCGAACCGCGCGGTGAAATGATGGCTGACCCGGACGCCGGAGCGGCGATCCAGATAGGCCTTGGACTCAACGGGGGAAGATGTACTCATCCTCTTCCTCCGCAAGTTCGGGAGGTGGCTCGAGATCTTCCGCGGGATCCTCGTGGTTTCGCTCGAGGGAGGGGAGGGGCTTTAAAAAACGGACGCCCATTTCGCGGATCTGACGCAGCTCCACGTCCATGGCGGAAATATCACGCCTCCACATTATTTGGCCCACCATGCGGAGGGGTTCCTCATCAGGCGCGATCGTGACCGTGATCGCGAACCTCTCTCCGACCGTGAGGCTCAAAGCCGTCTCAATCGAGGCCCCACTGGTGCTCAAATTCGTGCAAATGGACGACATGTCGTCGTCATGTCCGATTTGCACGGGAAGCTGAACCGGAAATCGGTAGAGTTTCCGTTTTTCAAACCGCTCAGTAGGTGCCTGTTCGCGAAAAGAAGCCATAGCGAGCAAATAATCCTATAAAATTACAAAATTTTCCAGTGGTTAGATGCATTTACCCCAGTTGGCCCGCTTTATAACACAAAGCGTCAAAAAGTGTCAAGATCCTAGACAGACCCCGTTGACATTTTGACGCGAAACGTTGTACGAAGCAGGTGTAACAGGGCTATTTCAAGGGGGATTTTCTGGCACCGGCAGTCAGTGAATCTGTTCGGGACCTGGTCACCCAATACGAGAAACTTCAGACCGTAGTGAAGCTTCGCGCCATGATCCGCCGGATGTGGCGCGTGGAAGTGGAATTCGCCGACGAGTCGGGGCGAATTCTGAGCCTCGAACGTAGAATTCGGGTCACAGGGCTCCAGTCTTTGTGCCACAACAGCCTTTTGGACGGAGAGGGGGGGCGCCAGTGCGACAAGGCCGCGCGTGACGTCGTCCTCAAAATCCGGCGCGGCGCCCAGACCGAAGCCGCGCTTTATGATGATTGCCACCTCGGCCTCAAATACTTGGGTGTCCCGGTCTGGAACGAAGGCCGGTTCATCGGCGCGATCCTTTCGGGGGGCTTTCTGACCGAACCTCCCGACGAAAAGACGAAAACAACCCTGCTTGCAAAGAGCGCAGCGTTCCACGGCACGGCGCCGGCGGAACCGGCGTCGGCGCTTGCCGAAATCCCTCTCCTATCCGAGGCCCAGGTGCAGGCCCTCAAGGAAGTGATCCAATTCGGTTTGGACGAAGTCATGCGCTATCACACGGAAGCCGGCGTCCGAGCCGCGGCCTTCCGCCTTGTGCCCGATATCCGCGGAAGCCGCTTTGCGTCAGGCCTCATTGTCGGGCAGTCGATGGCGATGCAAAACCTGTTCGTGCTGATGGAAAAACTCAAGGACAGCAACTCCACCGTTCTGATCCAGGGCGAGAACGGAACAGGGAAGGAGCTGGTGGCTAAAGCGATCCACTTCAGCAGCCGCCGCAAGGATAAGCCGTTTTTAAGCCAGAACTGCTCAGCGCTGAACGACAACCTTTTGGACAGCGAGCTTTTCGGGCACGTCAGGGGTTCGTTTACGGGGGCCGTTCGGGACAAAAAGGGACTTTTTGAAACCGCCGACAGCGGGACATTCTTCATGGATGAAGTCGGCGTCATGTCCCCCGCTCTGCAGGTGAAACTCCTCCGCGTCCTGCAGGAGGGAATGTTCATCCCGGTCGGGGGGACCGAGCCCCGGTACGTGGACGTGAGAATCGTCGCGGCCACCAACCAGAACCTGAAGCAAATGGTTGATGAGAGCCGGTTCCGGGAGGATCTCTATTACCGGCTGAACGTGATCAATCTCGTGGTTCCGGCGCTCCGGGACCGGCGCGAGGACGTCCCGCTTCTTGTGGAGCACTTCCAGGAGAAATATTCCCGCCCGGAGGTTCCGCGAAAGATCTTCAGTCCGCAGGCGCTGGATGCCCTGATCGCGTACAACTGGCCCGGAAACGTGAGGCAGCTGGAGAACGAGATCCAACGCGCGATGGTGCTCTCCGGCCGCAGCGCGGTGATCGAGCGGGACGTTCTGTCCCCCGCGGTTACGATGGCCGCGGCGGGTTCGTTTCAGGTCAAGTTTTCCGGAAAGCTCAGGGACGCCATGGAGCACGTGGAGCGTCAGATCCTCCTGGAAGGCCTCCGGCGGTACAGCTGGAACAAGTCGAGGCTGTCGAAAGAGCTCGGGATCAGCCGCGCCACGCTGATCTGGAAGATCCAGAAATACGGCCTCAGTCCGACCAACCGCACTTGACAGAGCCCGCCGAGGGTCTAAGAACACGCTGATTTTCTCCGAGGTGCACAGATGAAGCGATCCGTTTTTTGGGCTGCCTTTTTGCTTTTAACCTCTCTGCCGGTGTTCGCCCAGGACGGCTTTTGGGTGGACGGGAAGGATCGGCCGGCGGAACGAGTGAATCTCGGGCTCAAGAGCCTGACGCCCGACGTGTTCACCAAAATTTCCGAGAAGGTGGATGACGCTGTCGTGAATATCAGCACGACGAAGTTCGTCCGCCAACCGAGAGGATTAAGGGGCAGGCCCCCCGTGTCCCCCGGACCGTACAATGATCAGGATCAAAATCCTCTTCCCCCGTTCTTTGGGGATCCTTTCGGAAACGATTTTTTTGATTGGTTTTTCAACTCTCCCCGCCAGGAGATGCGCCAACAGAGCCTCGGTTCCGGCTTCATTCTCAACCCGGACGGCTACATCGTGACCAACAACCACATGGTGGAGCGCGCCGACGAGATCAAAGTCGTGCTCAAAGACGAGACCCAGCTGAATGCCAAGATCGTCGGCCGGGACCCGAAAACGGACATCGCGCTCCTGAAAGTGGATTCCAAGAAGCCCCTCGTACACGTGATCTTGGGCGACTCTTCACAGCTGAAGGTGGGCGATATCATTGTGGCGATCGGGAACCCTTTCGGCCTCTCGCACACGCTGACGCAGGGGATCGTGAGCGCGAAAGAGCGTTCCATCGGTTTCGGCAGTTACGACGCCTTCATCCAGACCGACGCGTCGATCAACCCCGGGAATTCCGGAGGGCCGCTCCTGAACCTACAAGGGGAGGTCGTGGGAATCGCCACCGCGATCGTGGCGTCCGGGCAGGGGATCGGGTTCGCGATTCCGATCAATCTGGCCAAAGGAATACTCTTGAAACTCCACAGCGAAGGAAAGGTCGTTCGGGGGTGGTTGGGGGTCATGATCCAGAAGCTGACGGATGAAACGACAGCCGCCCTGAAACTTCCGTCGCGAAGCGGCGCTCTCGTGAGCAACGTCCAAAAAAACAGCCCGGCGGCAAAAGCGGGAATCCAGGCGGGTGACGTCATCGTGAAATTCAACGGCAAAGCCATATCGGAATATAACGATCTCCCGATGGAAGTGGCGAACACGCAGGTGGGAGCCAAAGTAGCCGTGGAAGTCATTCGGGACGGTCGGGCCAAGATCGTGGAGGCTCAGATCCAGGAGCTGCAGGGCGAGGATGGAGGACCGGAGGGGACCGCGGAAACGGCTAAATCCGACGTTCTGGGCCTCAGCGTGCGGAATCTGGCCGAAGCGGACAGCCGTACCCTCGGAATCAAGAGAGAGGATCTCAAAGGGGTCGTGGTAACCGGCCGCGACGAAGCCAGTGCCGCGGCGGAACACGGAATCCGTTCGGGAGACGTGATTGTGGAGGTGGACCGCACGCCCACGCCGGATGTGAAGTCCTATCGCAACGCGATCGCGGGAAAGAAGAAAGGGGACTCGGTTCTGCTTCTGGTGAAACGGCATCCGGATGCCACCCTTTTTGTGGCATTTACGATCTGAAAGGTTCGACGTAGGCTACACAAATGCTTATCGACCAGATCATCCTTGCGTTGATCGTCGTGGCCTTCATCTTCGGCATGATTCGGGGAGTGGTAAGCCAGATCATGGCGCTTCTGGGCCTTGTAGGCGCTTATTTCCTCGCGCCCGAATGGGGCAGGCAGTTCGGCCCGTTTGTGCAAGGCCAATTGGGCTGCTCACGCTTCATGGCGGAAAAGGCCTCGATCCTGATCATCGGCGTGACGCTCTATATCGTGGCGCGCTTGATCGGGTACGGGATCGAAAAGTTGGTGGTCAACCGCGTCAAGGCCTTCAAAAAATTGAACCGGATCGGGGGAGGGGTGCTGGGAATCGCCAAGTGCTCGGCCATGGTGGCGATCGCATTCTTCTTCCTGACGCTGGTGCCCATCGAGAAGGTGAAGGAATGGGCTCCACGCGTGGTTGAAAGTTACACGTATCGGTTGGCCGCCGAGCACAATCCGATGGGACGCCAGGCCGTGATCGAACGGATGCGGACGTTCCGTTCCATTGTGCAGAGCCCGCTCAAGAGCAAGAAACTGCGGGAAAATAAGGATGTGGAGCGACTGTTGGATCGACATGAGCTCAAGAACGTCCTCAACGACCCCCGCTTTATCCGCTCGCTCAACGAAGGGGACTTCGACCGGCTCCAGCAGAGCGAAGAAGTCGAGAAGCTCATGCGTGACGACGACCTGGCTCGTTTGCTGGATAACCTCGATAAGCCGAATTCCGGATGAAATCCGCCGCGGTTTTCGCGCTCGGCCTTCTCCTCCCGCTCGGACCCGGCTCGGCGCGGGCCCAAACCACAGTGCTCCTGAGCTTGGACGGCTTCGCGAACGGCTATCTCGCCGACCCGGGGCTCAAGACGATCAAGGCACTCCGGGATGAAGGCACGTCGGGCCCCCTCACGCCGCCATACCCTTCGCTCACGTTTCCGAGCCACACGACGATCGCCACAGGGTGTCCTGTGGCGAAGCACGGAATTGTGGCGAACAAATTCGTGGACAAGAAACGCGGTGAATTCGACTACCTTGAAACGCCGGATTGGAACGAGTGCGAGCCTCTTTGGGTGGCTGCGGAACGGCAGGGGGTGAGGACGGCCACCTTCGATTGGCCGGTCAGTTACGGTTCGTGGCACGGATCCCGCGCCACGTATCACCCCGCGGCCTTCGAACTGCGCAAAAGAAATCGCGAGATACTCGACGACCTGGTTGCTTCGCTCAGCCTGGATCGCGAGCACCGCCCCCGGCTTCTGATGACCCGATTGGGGGCTATGGACGGGACGGGCCACCGCTACGGCCCCGCGAGCCCTCAGACAAAGAGGAGGGTTTTGGGAATCGATCGGGAGCTCGATCGGTTCAGAAGCCGGTTGGCACGGATTCCCGGCCTCGGCCCGGTGACTCTTTTTGTCGTGTCCGATCACGGGATGGCCGAGGTGAAAGAAGTTCTTTCGCTCTCACGGGCTTTTGCGGACAAGAAGATTCCGGGGATTGCGGCGGTGGAAGCTTCGATCTTTTATCTCTACCTCTGGGATCCGCTCGCGGCCCGAGAGGTGTTCGGCCGGTTAGGAGAAATAGCCGGCGCCCGGATTTTTCTCGCTTCGGATTGGCCTGCCGTGTTCGGCAAAGTAAATCCGCGCATGGGCGATCTGATCGGCGTAACGGAGCCGCCCAGGATGTTTCGATGGCGCCAGGGGAGCGAGGAAGAACCCGACAAGGGCGCGCACGGCTACGATCCAGCTCTGCCGGAGATGAAGGGGATCTTCATCGCTTGGGGAGCCGGAATCGCGAAGGGCCGCAAGATCGAAGGGGCCGAGGCGATTCAGATGGCAGCGACAGTCAGCCGGAGTTTGAACATCCAACCGCCAAAAGATAACGAGGGAACCCCCCTCGACGCGATTTTCACCAGCGACTAGCCGGTTTCAAGTTGGCCGCGGAAGACACAAAACGTTTAAGGATTGATCCTTGGATTTCAGATCTAAGAGTTAGCAGGCTGCGGAAAAACTGGCATCGAAGTCCGCCGGCGGAGCGTCCCAAGCAGAGGAAGGGTTGTTTAGGGGGAGAACGAGGCGGCCCTGGCCCGGTCGGAGTCAGGGGCTACTCGAAAGCAATTCGGCCTCAGATTGAAACATCTTTCCTGCAAAATACTGATTGTGCATCCGGCATAAGTGCCTGATGTTCTCTTCATTAGATGAGCCACCCGACCAGTACGGATCCATATGGTCGAACTCAAGAAGGTAGCGGCTTTCGCATCGCCGTCCGCTCTTTGGATCGACATATTCACAGCGTCCTCTGGATCGATCCCGGACCATTCGTTTGGCGTCAGCTGCAATATACCGAGTCGGAGGCATGGCGTCGGTCGCGGAATCGGATTCCCTCTTCAACCTTACCGGTAAGGTTAAGGTCTTCTTCCT
>JAZDIZ010000011.1:0-2243 GCA_043804515.1 Pseudomonadota bacterium
AAGCCGAAGAACGGAACCTGTTCCCCTCCGGGATGCCCAGCGCGCTTGCCTGGCAGCAGCAACACGGCTTGCAGGCAAGCCGTGGCACACACCAATTCTCTCAGCGGGCTGTGAGCGTTTCGGCCACGCCAGGCTCGGCAAGAGACGGACGGCTCGACCATGGACAAGAAAGCGAAAAAGAAGATCCAGACGCTCAACCAGCGAATCCAGAAGCTGCAACAGCAGTTGGCCGGTTCGAAGAAGCAGATGGACGACGCCAATGAGATCAAGGCGTTGGAGGACCAGATCGCCGACGCCGAGGCCGAACTGGCCAAGCTCAAGGCCCAATAGAACCGCGTGCGGCGGCCATGCACGTGGTGGACGCCGTGGAAGGGGACGGGGCGCTTTCCTCGGCCTGCCGGTCCTGCAGCGCAACGTCTCACACGGCCGAATAAACGGACCTATCCCCAGCCTTGACCGGGTGGCCCAGGGGGATTGCTCCCCCCGGGCTCCCACAGATCCGTACGTGCTCGCATTAGAGCATACGGTTCCTCGAATCATGGGTTCGCTGCGCGACTGTAGGCCGAGTGGACAATCCGAACCGGGGGAAGCGGATATCGCTTCAGGAGCCGATTGAATTTATCCCAATCCATCGTCCGCTGGCGGTCGCGGCGGTTGAGCCACTTACGCCAGCAACGTTTGACTGCATCCAGGAAGTTGGCCAGCGAGCGGCCGTTGGCCGTGATCCCGTAGTACGCGAAATGACCACGCACTTTCTGACTCAACGTGTGGTGCTGCTGGCAGACCGGCCGGTGTCGATTCCATCGACACCAATCGGCGATACTCCGTACCGCCCGACTCAGACGCTTCGAGGCCGTCTTCCGCTTCACCACCCAATGACCTTTCCGAGAACGCGCCCAGTAGTGGGTAAATCCCAGCAACTGAAACGTTTCCGGTCCGGGTGGCCCGGCCTCTTCCCTGCCAGCCGTCACTCGGGACGGCCGCTGGAAGCGGACCAGCCGGGTCTTGTCCGGGTGGAGCGCGAGGCCATACTTTCCGAACCGCTTCGGAAGCACGGCCATCACACGGCGGGCGTCGTCTTCCCGGGTAAACCCGATGACGAAATCATCCGCATAGCGGATGAGGTACGCCCGGCCTCGAAGTCGCGGTTTCACCTCCGCCTCGAACCATGCATCCAGCACGTAGTGCAGGAACACGTTCGAAAGGATCGGCGAAACCACGCCGCCCTGCGGACTGCCGGAGTCAGGGTAACTGACGTTCCCGTCTTCCATCACGCCCGCTTTGAGCCATTTTCCGATCAGCCGTTTCAGCACACCGTCACACATCCGTTTCTGGAGAAACGTCCGCAGGTGGGCATGATCCAAAGTGTCGAAAAACTTTCGGATGTCCACCTCCAAGATCCAGCCGCCTCCGTTGTTCATCGTCTGTTTCCACAAGGTTTCCAGCGCCTGATGCGCCGATCGCCCTGGCCGAAAACCGTACGAGCCTTCGTGAAAGTCTTGCTCGTAGATCGGCTCCAGCAGCATGACGACCGCACGCTGAAGGACCTTGTCCTCCAGCGTGGGAATTCCGATCGGGCGGGTCTCGGTAGTCGAGCCGCCTTTGGGAATGTGTACCCGTCGCACCGGCGGCGCCCGATACGTGCCCGACTTGGCCCGGTCCAAGAGCGACTGGAGGTTCTCCTCCAGGTTTTTCGCATACTCGGTCCAGGTCTGGCCGTCCACGCCCGGGGCCCCGTTCTTGCGGGTCCGGTAAAAGGCCTCGCGCAGCCAGTCGATGTCCATCAGATAGGCCAGGGAAGTGAATCCCATCTGCGGCGATCGTTTCGCCAGCATCGCTATCCGCTGCTGTTTCGTAGATACGCTGTCCGAATTTCCAGGCATTCGACGTATTTCCTAACAACGGTTCCATGTTCCGGTGCCCCGCTTGCCTCCACGGGGTCCGCTCGGATCGCGTTCCCCCGTTTCACCGGTATTATCAGGGCACTACGACTTCCTGCCGCCCGTCCCGCCGCACTTCGTTGCCTTCGCTTGGCGGTACCACGGGAACGTTCGGCTGTTTTCGTTTCTCCCGCCGTCGCCGAACGCCACACGACGGGCCTGGGGTTGTTCAACCGGTATCCCCTTCCGGTGTTTCTTCCGTGGAGACGACAGGATCTCCCAAGTTCCTGGGGAACCCCAATACCCGTTTGCACATGTTCTCAGACCCCGGTCGGACGGCTCGCTGCTGACCAAAGCACAGCG
>JAZDIZ010000012.1:0-19707 GCA_043804515.1 Pseudomonadota bacterium
CCGATACTCCCCCTGCCCCGGAAGCCAGACTTCCAAATCGTACGTCTTGGCCGAACCGAAGCCGGTATCGGCGCTGCAAAGCGTGACGACGCGGTACGAAAGTTCGAGGCGCTTGAGGACCTCCTCGGCGTCACCCGTGAGTTTCTCGAGGGCGTCGTACGACTCTTCGGGCCGCGCGAACTTCACCAACTCCACTTTGTCGAATTGATGCTGCCGGATGAGGCCTTTCGTATCCTTGCCGTACGAACCCGCTTCGCGGCGGAAACAAGCGCTGAACGCCACGAACGATTTCGGGAGGATCTCTTCCGGAACGGTTTCCTCGCGGAAAAGATTCGTGACCGGGACTTCCGCCGTGGGGATCAGGAAGAACTCGGGGTCCGCGATCTTGAACGCCTCCTCCTCGAATTTGGGGAGCTGTCCCGTTCCCGTCATCGTGGCCCGGCTCACGAGAAACGGCGGCCAGATCTCCTCGTAACCACGGCTCCGGTGGAGGTCCATCATGAAGTTCAGGATCGCGCGTTCCAGGCGCGCGCCCCAGCCACGCAGAAATACGAAGCGGGCGCCGGAGACTTTCCCGGCGCGCTCGAAGTCCAAAATCCCGAGTTCCGATCCCAGAACGTCGTGCGGTTTCGGTTTCGAAACGGGGTTCTTGGGTTCCCCCCACGTGCGCACGACGGGATTGTCGGCGGAAGATCTCCCCTCGGCCACCGACTCGTGCAACACGTTCGGAAGGTACAGAAGCTTCTCGCTAAGATCGGATTCCAGGTCAGCCGACGCTTTCTCCCCGGCCTGAATCTCCTTCTTGAGGCGGCCCGATTCTTCTTTGAGCGGCTCGCCCTTCTTGGGGTCGGCGTTTTTATCCGTGAAGAGCTTTCCGATCTCGCTCGAAAGCGCGTTCACTCGGGCACGCTTGGCATCCAGCTCGGTCTGGAACCGGCGCCGCTTGAGTCCCAGTGTGTCGATCGGCCCCAACTCAAAATCCGAGCCCCGCAAGCGAAGGCTGCGTTCGATGCGTTCCCGGTACTGTTCGATATATCGGTAGTCGATCATGGCGTGCGTGTCAGAGAGTCAATCTGATCCTCAATATCCTCTTTCTCTTTCGAGTTCGGGTCCAGCTTCAGGTATTTGCGGAAGGCCAGTACGGCCGCCTGGCGCTGATTCGTATCCTTATACATGAAGCCCAGGTAGTAATACGGGCGCGGATCGTCCGGATCGATGGCCTGCGCCTTCCTGAGATGATCGATCGCAAGCCTTCGGCCGCCCGCCTCCTCCGCGATCTGAGCCAGTCCCACGTAAGCATCTGAACTGTTCCTGGTCACGGCCAGCGTCTTTTCGAAATAGGTCTTCGCCGCCTTCGTTTTTTCGTCGCGCCGGAACGCTTCCGCGATTTTGAGCAGAATCTCGCCGTCGGCGGGGTCGATTCTTTCGGCCCGAAGATAATATTCCACCGCTTTCCCGTACTGGCCCCGTTCGTCGTAGAAATCCCCCATCGCGACCAGCGGTTCGACGTATTTCGGATCGAAACTCAGCGCTTTCTCCATGGCGGCGCCGGCATTCCCCGGATCGTTCCTGAAAATATGAGTCACCTGTATCTGATAGTACGCCTCGGCCGATTCGGGGCGGAGCTGCGAGGCGATCGACAACTGCTCCCCAGCGGCCTCCAGGTTTCCGAGCCCGCGCCAGGCGATCCCCAGATTGAGATGGGTCGGAAAATAGTTGGAATTCCATTTGGAGGCTTCTTGGAGGTCCGCCAGCGCCTCCTGATACGAGTGCTCGTCGATCAGGACGGTGGCGGCTCTCACCCAGGTGTCATAGTCCCTGGGACGGGCTTTGAGCACGTTGCGGAAGGTTTCAAGCGCCTTGGTGTACTCCTTTTTCCGCCGTTCCAGCTCGCCGATCGCCACCTGCGTGTCGAGGCGGTTGGGTTCCGCGGCCAGGGCTTTTTGAAAGTAGCTGGAGGCTTTGTCGGTCCGGTTCAGAGCCAAATACGCCCGCCCTAAGTTCAAGAGGACGTCGACGTCCGCTCCCGCTTGCTTCTCCGCGATTTGGAACTCTCCCAGTGCCTCGGCAAACCTTCGATTCACAAGAAGCACTTCCCCCATGGCGTCATGCGCGCGTACGGAGTTGGGGGCGATGGCGATGGCCGCTTTGAGCTGCGTTCTCGCCATCGAAAAATTATCGCGGGCCAGATACAGCTCTCCCAGATTGACCATTGCGTTGAGATGTCTGGGGTCGGCCTTGAGCACGTTCTCAAAGGATGCCACCGCCTCGTCGCTCCGATTCAACGCTCTCTGGGTCAAGCCCAGCTGGTAGAGCCCTTCGACGTTCAAGGCTTCCTTTTCCAATCCTTTGTTCAACTGGCCGAAGGACTCGGCAAACTTCCCCATCTCGCGCAGCGCGTTTCCTTCATAGATGAAATACTCCGCCGTTTGGGGCGAAAGGCTCGAAGCACGTCCGAACTCCGTCGCCGCCTTCTCGTATTGCTTCTGCTGGAGATACAGGCGGCCCAGATAAAACGCGTTGGCGTGGCTGGAGCGGTCCGCTTCCGCCGCCTTCTCCATAGCGGCGACCGCGCCAGGAAGATCGTTCTGTGCTTCGGCGATCTCCGCCAGCGATTTCCACGCCCGCCCCAGATCATAGTTGGAGAGCGTGGCGGCTCCGGTCTGCACAAGAGTCTTGAGCCCTTCTTTGGCCTCGTTCACTTGGCCGCGATTGGAATACAGCAGGCGCCAGAGATCGATCTGCGAACTCGGGTGCGTTGGCTGCGCCGAAACGAGCTGGCGCAGGATTCGCTCGGCTTCCTCGATGTTCCCCTGTTGGAGATAGGCGACCGCCAGAAAATGCTGGGCGCGCGGCCATTTCGGATTGGACGCCAGAACCTGGCCGAACTGGGTCACGGCGGCGTCCAGGTCTCCCCGGCTCAAAGCGATTTCCCCCAAGAGTGTAAGGGTTCCCGGGTCCTTGGAGTCCATTGATAGGGCGCGACGCGCCGTGGTCTCCGCCTGGGCGTACTGTCCGTCGGTAAAGAGGTACCTGGCCTTCGCCCGCAGGGTTTCGATCAGGCTCGGGTGGTACTTTTCGCTCTGATCGACGAGCGAGATGATCCGTTTGCGGACATTCGAACCGACGGTTTTGTCCCCGATGAGGAGGAGCGTCTCGGCAAGACGGGCATCCGTTGGGCTGTTGCGCGCGTCCATCTTCAAAATCGCCTCGTATTCGGTCTCCGCCTTTCGGTAATCCTCGACCCGATCGGTGGAAAAAAGCGGAAGCGTGGACTGGTATGCCTCGTTCAGCTGCTTGGCGACGTCCGCGCTGGGTGCGACGTATCCATCTTTAGGGGTTTGGCCGACCGTCCATCCGAAAAATCCACCCGGCGTAAATCGGGCCATCGCCAGGACCACGAGAATCAACGTGGCGACCGCCGACGGAACGGCGATTCTCGCCACTCTCGGGATCACCTTGGCGCGTTCCCGGTATTCGATCCCCAGTCCGGACGCCAAGGCGTCCCCCGTTTCTTGAGGCACGGACACGCCGGCGCCGGAGACCTCGCTGAAAAGATCCTCGAGAGCCTCATCCCTCTTGCTTCTTTCAACCGAAGGCTGGACCGTGTCCTGCGCACCCGGCCTGGGTTGCCCCGCTTCCGGACTCGAAACCGGTTGCGCCTCCGGAGGTTTGGTGTGCGGTTGGTCGGAGGATAGGAATTCTTCAAGAAGATCGTCCGTGTTCGGCGGCGCCGTCGGGGCGGGAGGGACCGGCGGTTTCGGCTGAGGCATGACCTTCGGGGCGGGGATCTCCGGAGCCGCAGGCGCCTTTTCATCCAGGTGGAACTCCGCAAGAATGTTCTCCACGCTGGGTTCTTCTTTCACCGGTTCGCCCGGCGCCTGTACTTTTTTCGTAGGCGCCTCCGCAGCCTCGTCGGCCAGATCGAAGAGCTTGTCGAAATCCCCGAGATCGGAAAGAAGCCGGTCGTCCAAAGTCTGCTGGGGCGGAGTGGCAGGGCCAGGCTGGGGCTTCGGCGGGGAAGGCGCCTTCGGAAGCGCGGGCGGGGGAGCGGCCTCGGGTTTCAAAGAGGCCGGTTTGCCCGATTGAGGCTTCGGGTCTTCCTTCTTCTCTTCTTTATCTTCTATCTCAAAAAAATCGTTAAAATCATCTTCCGACACAAAATCTCCTGCAGACTACAAGAATAGCAAATCAGAACATGAACTCTACGTTTCCGGCGAACGTTTCCGCCGCGGGATTGAGCCTCTGGGAGAACGTGAAATTGAGGGAGATCTTCGGCCCGTTCAAGGCAAGGCCTCCCGACCAGAAGTTGTCGTCCCGTACCCGATCCAACCCGAATCCGCCCCGGGCGTAAACCCCCTCCACCAGCCTCAATTCCGCGCCGAAGTAGCTGTTCACCTTCGCGACTGAAGGGGTCTGAAAATCGCGTGTCAAATCCACGGCCAGGCGGGCGTGCGGCTTGAGGTTGAGCCCCGCGCCGAATCCAAGGACAAACGGGAACGGCGGCCGGCGATTCCCCTGGAACAGATTCTGGACGGTGAGCGCCATCGAGAGAATAGAAATGGGTTTGACGAGGAGCCCCAAATCCATATCGGCCCCTTTGGGCCCTGTCGTGAACGGGTCATTCACGGTCGAAACGTAGCCCTTTACGTTCGCGCCGACGGAAACGATCTCTTCGTATGCATAGGCGGCCGCGACCGTGACCTGGTTCACCACAACGCCTTTGTTCACGGTAAAGGCGTCCCGGTCGTATTCGATCCCCAGCGCCAGAAAATCGAGGGTTTTGGCGTCCACGGCCGACACCGAAAAGGCGTTGGACCCGGCGCGTTTGTTATGCATGTAGTCCCCGGACACCACGGACTGCCCTTTGTTCTGCGTGATTCCCGCCGGGTTGATGAGGATGGCCGAATTCGAATCCGCCAATGCGCGGTACGCGCCGCCAAAACCGAGGGGTACGGTCTTGAGGAGGTAGTTTTGCGTGAAATCGATGTCCAGGATCGTTTGCGCCTCCGCGCTCAAGGGAGCGAGAGAGACCAACAACACGAGGATCCCGCGTCTCACAGGCCGCTCTATCTGGAGCTGATTCCGCTCACGCAGGTGGCGACCAGGCCGTCAATAATCTCTTTCAGGTTCCCTTCCTTCGGAAGCTTTTTCACCTTCTCCAGGACCGGGGCATTCTTCCCCTTCTTATAGAACTTGACCTGGAGAAGCCGGCTGGAACCCATCTCACTCGAAAGGCTTCCCACGAAAACCCCGTCCAGGTTCCGGGCCTTCAAAATTTTCTGGATCGAATCGGGCCGGTCCGGGCTGAAGCGTTCGCCTGCAAGCGAATCGCCGGTCACCGGCACCCGGCCTGAGTTACGCAGCGAAAGCGTGAACGCATCATAGGCCCACTTCGCGACGGGATCGTCCGCATCAGGCGCCGTAAACGGCAGGACTCCCACCTGGCCGTATCGGGGCGCCCCCAAGTCGGACGAGAATGTATTTCTCTCCACCGGTGCCGAAGGCGCGGCCGGGACCGCCGGAGCCGAGCGTGGTTCTTCGCGCGGGCTCTCCCATCGTTCGAACACGTGCACGTACCGGAATTCCACCCACCCGATCCCCTCCGTATCGTTCGGTGATCGGCTGATGCGGACCCATCCCTGCCGTTTCTGTTTCGCCTTGCGCACCACCCAGACCTGGTCGCCCGTCGTGAGCCGCTGGCCCAGGACTTCCCCCGTGTCGGTCGTGATGTCCACGTTCGTAGCGTTGATGAACGCGGGCGCGAGCGGCGCCTCGTCGGCCACGACCGGCGTGGAAACAAAGGAAAAGACCGCTGCCAAAAGAACGGAAACTAACGCTGCCATTGGATTTGCTCCGGAGACGGTTTATGAGAGACAAGAACGTCCCGAATGAACTCGGCATCGTACGGAACGGCCCGACCGAGCTCCCGCCGGTGGCACTTGTCGCAGGTTTTATCCAGCTCCTCCTTGGTCTGCGGATTCACGATCATCGCGTAATGCCCTTCCGTCTCGTCCTCGGAGTACGGATTCCCGAGGTGGCACGTGTCGCAACGATAGTTGTGCTGCCGGGCGATCGGCTCCTGGTAGATGTGGCACGGCATACATACGCGCTCACTTCCCCATTTTTTCTCCGCCGTTTCCCTCTGCTTGACGGCTTCCGGCTTCGTGCAGGAAGCCACGTACACCGAGAGCGCGCCGGCGAAAACCACAAGAAGGAATATCGCTAACCTGTTCTTCATTCTGGACCCCACAGTAATGTTTTAGTGTACCAAAAGCCTCACATTTTCCGAAACCTTCTCGAAGTCTGCCGGGCGTTATAAGCTCCGTCGCACGCATGTCCTTTTATGTCCTCGCCATCGATCAGGGCACGACCGGTTCCACGGCGATTATTTTCGATGAAACCCGGGCGTCGGCAGGCAAAGCCTACCGGGAATTTACACAGCACTATCCCCGGCCGGGGTGGGTCGAACACGACGCCGAGGAAATCTGGGAGGTAACGCTCGGGGTGGCGCGGGAGGCGCTCCGAAGCGCCGGAGTGCCCGCGCGATCTTTGGCCTCGATCGGCCTCACGAACCAACGCGAGACCACCGTGATCTGGGACCGGAAGACCTCCCGCCCCATCTCTCGGGCCATCGTCTGGCAATGCCGCAGGACGTCAGACGTGATCCGAAAGCTGAAGTCCCGAGGGCACGAAAAAGAAGTTCGCCGCCGGACGGGGCTGGTCCTGGATCCGTATTTCTCCGCTACGAAGGCTGCTTGGATTTTGGACCATGTCAAAGGCGCCCGGAAACGCGCGGGTCGAGGGGAGCTGGCGTTCGGCACGATCGATAGCTGGCTCATCTGGAAACTTACGGGGGGCCGGGTGCACGCCACGGATCCCACAAACGCCGGCCGCACGCTTCTTTTCGACATCCGCCAAAAAGCGTGGTCCGACGATCTCCTCCGCATCTTCAGGGTCCCGCGTGCCCTCCTGCCCGAGGTTCGGAACTCCTCCGGCGATTTCGGAACAACCGAAAGCGCTCTTCTGGGCGCGGCGGTTCCGACCCGGGGCGTTGCCGGTGACCAGCAGGCCGCTCTGTTCGGCCACTATGCCGTCTCGCCGGGCCGGGGGAAGTGCACATTCGGCACCGGAGCGTTCGCCTTGGCCTATCTGGGCCGCCGGCCGATACAATCCAAGAGCGGCCTCCTTACAACGCTCGTCTGCGATGCGGACGGAAAACCGGCTTACGGGCTGGAAGGGTCCATCTTCATGGCCGGCGCAATCGTCCAGTGGCTGCGGGACGGCATGAAGTGGATCCGGAATGCCGCCGAGTCGGAAATGGAGGCGCGGTCGGTGGAGGATACGGGAGGCGTTCTTCTCGTGCCGGCCTTTGTCGGTCTCGGCGCGCCATATTGGGACTCCGAAGCCCGCGCGGCGGTTTTGGGGATGAGCCGCGGCACGACACGGGCTCATATCATTAGAGCGGCTCTTGAAGCGATCGCGTATCAGACTTCGGACCTCGTTAGGGCCATGAACGGCGACACGGGACACAAGCTCAACGCGTTGTGGGTGGACGGCGGCGCCGTCCGGAACGAGTTCCTGATGCAGTTCATGGCCGACGTCCTCGGGATACCGGTACATCGGCCGGCGATGATCGAGCTGACGGCGTTCGGAGCCGCCCGGTTGGCTGCCGTGAGCGAGGGCCTTTGGCGGACCCCGCCGGAAGCGAATTCGCGCTCCGTCACGACGTATCACCCAGCGATTTCGCCCGCGGAGCGCAAGCGGAAGCTGGCGGCCTGGGCCGAGGCCGTCTCGCGCGTGAGAAGCAGAGCGTAAAAACCGATAGGGGCACCCGCGCCACAGCCGCTCCAGGAGAGGCGCTGAGTCGCACGCGTCGCCTTTTTACCCCATGACTTCCCCTCCGGGCCTCGGATATACTTCCCTTGGTTCGTCGAAGGAGGGGGGATTGTCGGCCACATCTTTGGCACGCGTGCTGCACTGCGATCCGGGCGATTCGCTCCGACGAACGCTTTCAAGCTACCAGGTGCTCAAGCTCACGCTGGAGACGACGTACAACCTCCTCAAACCTGAGGCGGCCGTTCTCTTCATGCGCGATCCTCGGACGGGGCGTTACGAGATCCGGGATTTTTGCGCGCAGGAACCCAAGGTTCTCGCGGAGGTGATCGGGACACCGAACCTTGCGGCATTGGAGAACGCCGTCCGCCATGAACCGTACATCTGTGCGTCCGGCGACCGCCTCGATCTTTATTTCCGGCGCAAGCCGTCGTTCGGTGCTCTGGATCTTTTCTTCTCCGTGCCGGTCCGGAGCGCCGATCACCTGCTGGGGTTCATCAACGTTTATCATTTCGGCTCCAAGCTCCAGGCCACCGAGGGGCAGCACCGGATGCTCGCCGCCCTCGCCACGCGCGCCGGAAAAGCTCTCGACGACAGGAACCTCTTCGAGAACCTGCGGGAGACGTTCAAGCAGACGATCTATAACTTCGCGCAGGCGCTGGATCGCAAGGACCCTTATACGGCCGGGCATTCCGACCGGACCCGGATTTACGTTTCGATGATTCTGGACGGCCTCAAAACGATGAGCGAGCACGAAAAGGGACTCGTCCTGGACGCCTCGAAATTGCACGACATCGGGAAACTCAATGTGGATCTCTCCACGCTGAACAACCCTGGGCCACTCTCCCCGAACGAGATCGCGGATTTCCGTGCTCATCCCATCTACGGCAAAGAGATCCTGGAACCGGTTTTCTTCTTTTCGGAAATGATCCCGCTCGTTTACCACCATCACGAAAGCGTCGACGGGTCCGGATATCCCGAGGGGATCCGGGCTGAGCAGATCCCGCTCGGCGCCCGGATCATCACGCTCGCGGACAGCTACGACGCGATGACCAGCAACCGCTCGTACCGCCTCGCCCTCCCCCACGAAAAAGCCATCCGGGAAATTAAGAAGAACGCGGGCGTCCAGTTCGATGCCGAACTGGCGGAGATCTTCATCGAGCAAGTGGGGAAGCAACTCCACGCCCGCGAGATCCAAAAGCTGCTCCGATCCGTGTCGAGCCGCTGACCGAACGCCCGTTCCGGGTTACGACCCGATGGATCACGATTAGCCGGAAGTGGAAACAAAAGTGTCGGAATATGGGTTCCGGTTCTTGGGAGGAACACTCTTCGGGGGGGGAGAATTCTCCAGCTTGCCTCGGGGGGTGCGGCGTGTAGATTGCGCGCGTGGCACGGTTCCGCACGATTTTCATCTGCCAGAGCTGCACGTATCAAAGTCCCAAGTGGCTGGGCCGCTGCCCTGATTGCAGCGCCTGGAACAGCTTTATCGAAGAGGTCATACAGGAAGGCGGGACGAAAGAGTCGTTCGATCGAAGCGCCCGCAAGGGATCCGGTTCCGCGCCGGTCCCGATCACGTCGGTGGGCGACGACGCCTTAGAACGGATCCATCTCGGCTCGGAGGAGCTCAACCGCGTCCTGGGCGGGGGGCTGACAAAATCCTCCGTGGCTCTCCTGGCCGGGGATCCTGGCATCGGGAAGTCCACACTCCTTCTGCAGGTCGTCGGGCAACTGGCGAAAAACGAAAAAGGCCCCTTTTTGTACATCTCCGGCGAGGAATCGGCGGGCCAGATCAAGGTCCGAGCCAAGCGCCTCAACGCCGCTCACGATCAACTCTTGGTCTTGGCGGAAACGAACCTTATCGAAGTCCTCTCACATCTGGAAAAACTCCAGCCCCGGGTCGTAGTCGTGGATTCCGTCCAGACGCTCTACTGGCCCGAACTCAACTCGATCCCCGGAAGCATCAGTCAGGTACGGGAAGTCGCCGATCGCCTCATCCGCTTCGCCAAATCCTCCGACACAACGGTGTTCTTGGTGGGACACGTGAACAAAGAGGGCGGCATCGCGGGTCCCATGGCCCTGGAACACTTGGTGGACACCGTGCTTTTCCTCGAAGGGGATCGGGGCATGCCGTACCGGATTCTAAGGGCGATCAAGAACCGTTTCGGCGCGACGGATGAGATCGGCGTTTTCTCCATGACGGAGAGCGGAATGGAAGAGGTCGCGAATCCTTCCGAACTGTTTCTGCGCGATCGCCCTCACGACACGCCCGGCACGGTGGTTTTTCCGGCCATTGAAGGTTCAAGGCCTCTTCTCGTGGAGGTTCAGGGCCTGACCTCCAAGGCGTTCTACGGGATTCCGCTGCGCAACTCGGTCGGTTTCGACAAGAACAGGCTCACAATGTTGCTCGCCGTCCTCGAAAAACGGGCCGGTGTGCATTTGTACGACCAGGATGTTTACGTAAACGTCGTGGGGGGGCTGAGAATCTCCGAGCCCGCGATCGACCTCGCCGTGGTTACGGCGGTTCTCTCGAGCTTTCTGGGAAAACCTGTCCCGCCAAAGACCGTGGCGTTCGGCGAGATCGGCCTGGCCGGCGAGACGCGCGCCGTCACGCAAACGGATGCGCGGCTCAAGGAGGCTTCTAAGCTCGGATTTTCCACCGCCTGGGTTCCCCGCAAGCCGACGGATGTGCGATCGGACATCCGTCCCCAGGTGATTCAGAGCGTAGACGGGCTGATCCAACTTTTGCGTTAAGCTGGGACCCGCTCGGAACCGCGGAAACAAGTTTGATGTGACCCGCTCTAAAGTCCAGGCGGAGGGGCCCTCGATCAATCCCGGTGGGTCGAGAGTCGGGAACTGAACTTCGGCTTCTTCTCCGGCAATTTGCCGGTGGTCTTGAGCGTTACGAAATCCATCAGCATCTTCCGAGAGGAAAGGGCAAGCTCGGAGTCGAACGCGACGCCGTATCCCTGGACTTTCGGATCACTCTCCTGGGATTCCACTCTCACCACTTTCCCCGGCACCATGCAAAGCGTATGGCGCTGCCCAAGATCGAGCGGCAGATAGAGCAGGAGTTCCGTTCCTACGAGATATTTTCGGGCCGAAAGAAGAAAGATGCCGCTCTGGCTGAGGTCCTTCACGAACGCGGAATCGTTTGCGCTGTGTGGGGCTTTCACAGCCACCTGTCCGCCGTAAAAAACGCGGGGCTTTCGCTGAGTCCGGCCCCGGGGACCCCCCGGCGGCCTATCTGAATCCCGGATCAACATGGCGTTCGGGCTTTATTGAAGCAATTGGCGTGCCTATTCCTAAAGAGAGACTGTGGATTTTTTCTATTTCAGATTGAGCACTTAGTGAAGCAGAATCGGACCTGATCTCGCCAGCTACGCAATAAGGTAACGGTTGAGCCTACGACTCGGACCCGGCCGGCGCGCCCACTCCGGAGGCGGATCCCGCCAGCTGGCGGTGGTCCACCATCTCTTTCATTTCCTTCCCCACCTTGAAGAACGGCAACTTCTTCGATTTGACTTCGACCTTTTCCCCCGTCTTGGGATTGCGGCCTACGTAGGGTTTGTAGTGTTTGACTTTGAAACTCCCGAAGCCCCGGATCTCGATACGATCACCGGCTTTCATCGCCGCGGTCATTGAATCGAAGACATGGGCCACAATCATTTCGGCCTGCTTCTTCGACAACTTCCCCTGTTCAGCGAGTTTTTCGATGAGATCCGATTTGGTCATGATCGATTGTCCTCTCGAAGTGCTTATACTAATGAAATCATTACCGGATTCGAATTTAGTGTCAACGAATACCCCTTCAAAAAAGGGCACCTGCCGACATGGCCAAATTATAACATATTGAATTTACATACGTAAGCCCGAGCATCCGAACCCGGCGTCGGCCGTTTGAACGTAACTCTTTGAAATAACTAGACTTACTGGTTCATGGAGACGAGGAATTCCTCGTTCGTTTTTGTCTTCGTGAACTTATCCAGGAGAAACTCCATCGCATCAACGCCGTTCAGCGGCTGGAGCAATTTTCGCAAAATCCACACGCGGTTGAGGACTGTATCCGCAAGCAACAGTTCTTCTTTGCGCGTGCCGGAGCGGTTGATGTCGATCGCGGGGAAGATTCTTCGGTCCGCCAGCTTGCGGTCCAGAACAAGCTCCAGGTTTCCCGTGCCCTTGAATTCCTCGAAGATCACCTCATCCATGCGCGAGCCGGTGTCGATGAGCGCCGTGGCTACGATGGTAAGGCTGCCTCCGAACTCGATATTGCGGGCCGCTCCGAAAAACCTCTTGGGACGGTGGAGGGCGTTGGAGTCGACGCCGCCGGAGAGGATTTTTCCGGATGGCGGGACGACGGAGTTGTATGCACGCGCCAGGCGCGTGATCGAGTCGAGGAGGATCACCACGTCTTTCTTGTGCTCCACGAGCCGTTTGGCCTTCTCGATCACCATTTCCGCGACCTGAACGTGCCGTTGGGCCGGCTCGTCGAACGTGGAACTCACCACTTCGCCCTGAACGGTGCGCTCCATGTCGGTGACCTCTTCCGGGCGCTCGTCGATCAGGAGAACGATCAAAATGACTTCCGGGTGGTTCTTCGTGATCGACTTCGCGATGCTCTGGAGCAGGATGGTCTTGCCGGCGCGCGGAGGCGAGACGATGAGCCCTCTTTGCCCCTTCCCGATCGGGCAGAGGAGATCCATGATCCTCGTGGAGTAGTCGGTCGGGTTCGCCTCCAGCTTCAAGCGTTCCTCCGGATAGAGCGGCGTCAGGTTGTCAAAAAGGATTTTGTCCCGGGCCGCTTCGGGGGTGTCGAAGTTGATCGTATCCACCTTGAGCAGCGCAAAGTACCGTTCCGAATCCTTCGGGGGGCGGATCGCTCCCGTAACCGTGTCTCCCGTCCGAAGGCTGAACCGGCGGATCTGGGAGGGGGAGACGTATATGTCGTCCGGGCCCGGGAGATAGTTGGCGTCGGGAGCCCGCAGGAACCCGAAGCCGTCGGGAAGGATCTCCAGGACGCCGTCGGCCACAATGGAGCCGTTTTTTTCCGAGGCCGCCTGCAGGATGGCGAAGATCAGCTCCTGCTTGCGGAGACCCGCGGCGTTCTCGACGTTCATGTCGTTGGCCATCTTGGCCAGATCACTGATGTTTTGTGCTTTTAGCTCTCGTAGGTTCATCGTCGTACTTTCTTGTTGTGCGCCCGCCTCGGGCGTTTGTTCCCGTGCGGTCCCGGCAGGCCGCACTTTCGTCTGTTCTTTCAATCTCTTCGTCGACATAAGCCGAACGTTGAAGAAATCCTCACCGGGTTAATCGAAAAAGGTCCTTTTGGAGGAAATCGTTACTAACTGAGGTGGCTGAAAATCCGGTTTCTTAAATTATTCGGAACGAAAGGCCACCTGTCAAGGGCGCGGGTATACACGATCCGCCGGCGAAAGCAACCCGCGCCGCTTTTTGGAGAATCCCGATTTTCGGGTAACATCTTGATTCCTCTTGAGAAAATCGTTCCTTATTGCAGCGTTGATCTTCGCGGTTTGGACGGCCGCCGGCTTTCTTTCGTTCAACGTCGCCTTCCTGTCCACGTCGATCACGGAGTTTTTTGCAACCGGGCGCACGTTTTTCAAGCAAGATTTTTTCCTGATCTGGGGCACGATTCTCTTTCTCGCCTTGGCCTTCCTGTCGGCCTCCTTGCACAACAAGGAGGGGCTTTGGCTATCCTGTCTCATCCTTCTGGTTCAGGTGCTGAATCTGACGGCACACGGTGTATTCACGTACCGCACCGGGTTCGGCGTAGGCGATTACACGATGACCGTCACCGGCGCCAAGCTGACCTCCAATGCGCTCCTTCACACACACGTTTTCAAGACCATACTGGCGTACTCCCTCCAATTTTTGGGAATCGCTCCCCGCTACGTGCCGGGAGACGCCGGTTTTCCCCTCGTGCCGATCCTTCCCCCTTTCCTGGTCTGGCTCGGGTTGATCCTCACGCTGCTCGCCATCGGATTCACCGTACGCGTGATCCTCGGTAGGAAAGGGTTGTGGTCGGGCCGAGAATCCTGGCCTTTCTGGGTCGCTATCCTCGTCACATCGTATGCGGTATTGAAATCTCTCTGCGACGGGGGTCTTCTCTCCGCTGAATTCCTCGTATATTTTCCCCCGTTCCTTTTTCTCATCCTCAAGCGGCCCGTCTCGGTTCTCCAATTGATCCGCAAATCGATGCCGTGGTGGGTGGGGGGGATTGTCTTAACCGCGCTCCTCATCTTGAGCTTCCACGTGAGATATTTCTGGGTGTCGATTTTCGACTTCGTCCTTCTGCCTGTGGCTTTCTCGACGCTTCTTCTTCTTGCCGAATGGCTATCGGCGGGCCGGTCCGGAAAGGGGCTCCGTCACCTTTTTTGGCTCGCCCCGTTGCTGGTGGCTATGAGCAGCGGACATTATTTCGCCCAACAGCTGAAGTATCTGCGCCAAGAGATCGAACCCGGGGACCGGTTGTACATCCTGGGCCTTGGCGACCAAGTCCTTCCCTTTCCCAAGTTTCTCAGCGTGGGTCCCATGACGGTATATGAGGAGATCGCGACAATCCCCTCGTCGGTCTGGAAAATCCACGAACGATATCGGATCCCCCCTTCGTATCCGTCGGTGAACATCGTGAACAAATCGTGTTCCCCCGACGTTCCTTTCCCGAGGGCCGGCAAGTTGAAGGTTTTCAGGACCACCCGGCCGGTTTCCACTGACGTTTCGGACATGTTCGCCGATTTCCAAATACGCCCGTGCACCAAGAAGGAAGGGTGCGACTTCAGGTTTAACGCCAGCGTCAAGGGTTGCATTCCCGACGCCCTTTATTTTTCGGTCATCAGCCAATTCGAGCGGATGGGTCTCGCGGCGTTCACGATCAAAACGGACGACCTGTAGTCCGCCTTGCGGTTGTCACGCGTGGTAGCGGAAAAACAAGTAAAAGAGCGGGGCCGTGAAAAGCAGGGTGTCGATCCGGTCCAAGATCCCGCCGTGGCCGGGCAGGAAAGGGCCCGAGTCTTTCGCGCCGAAGGCGCGTTTCAACATGGATTCGCACAAATCGCCGAACCGGCTGGATACCGCGGAACCCGCGGAAAGGAGGCAAACCTCAAGCCCCGTGATCTGCGGAAGATAGGTTTCGCGCGCAATCCATGCCGCCAGAAGGCACGCCGCAAAGCTGGGGGCCAGATAACCCCATGATTTGTTCCTGCTGATCTCCTCGGGGAGCGGAAACATGCGCACGGCCCTCGCCGCCCGCCCCCGAAGGGAAGATCCAAGATCGGGGTAATCCTGGTGGCCCCCCAGGAGCAGCCAAAGCAGATAGATCGCCGTATCCTGGGCCCAGACGACCGACAAAAGAAGCAGAACCCAGCGGGCTCCGTCCCCCCCGGCATCCCGCTTCAAGAGCGCCACAAAAATGAGAAGCCCGACGTATGCCGCTCCGAAAAGTGTTTGCTCTACACGCCGCACCGCTTGAGCGGGATTCCTGCCCGTTGTGAACAGAAAATAGGAGAATGTGGAAAGAACGCATACGCCCAGCCATGCGAAAGCTCCTCCGGGGTATAGGTAGGCCACACAGGAAAGGGAGAGTCCCACCCCTGTCGCGAAGACCTGCTCCCGCGGACTAAACCCTACAATGCGGAGATATTCCGTAAGCCCTAAAAGCACGACGAGGAGGACGAGAAACAGTGTCCAGGCCGGGGACTCCTGCGCGAGGACCAACGCCACAATCGCAATGCCGATCGCCGAAACGGCCAGACGAATATAGAAATTTCTGCGCGCCTCTCCCTTGAATTCGATCTTAATCATCCGACCCCAAAGAGCATAAACGCGCCTTCGGCCTTTGTTGCAAACCAAAAAGCTTTCTCTCGAGTGTCGCCCCGACCAGGTTTTTAAGAAGATTTTCGGATTAAGGAAGTGGTCGGGGCGACGGGATTTGAACCAGCGACCTCTTGGTCCCGAACCAAGCGCTCTACCAGGCTGAGCTACGCCCCGATCCGACTACGCCTTTCCGGCGACAGCCAACGCACGGCGGAGCCCGTGCGGTCGCTGGACACTAAACAACTCACGCGCCTACGTAAATAGGATTCTGACCGATACAAGCGGCTGTGATAAAATGATTTTTCTATGCGCCCCGTCTCCCTCCTCTCCGCCGCTCTTGTCCTCCCAATTCTCCTGGTCTTCGGAAACGCCGTGGCTCAGCAGCCCAAAAAGGCACCCGACGGCACCGAGACCGCCACGTACCTCCAGGCCGTGGAGAATCTTCATGACAAATCAATCGACTTGCAGGTCGACGGCTGGCGCCAGTTTCTGAAGGACCATCCTCAGAGCCCGTATCGTAACGAAATCGAAAACAACCTTCGCAATCTCGAAGATCTGTTGGCCAACACGAATCCGCTTCAGATGAAGGAGAAGCGGGATACGGAGCGGTACCTGCGCGCCGTCGAGTACGCAAAAAAATTGCCGTTTCAGGACCAAATCGCTTTCTGGGAGCAGTTCCTGGACGAAAACCCTCAAAGCATCTATCGCAGAGAGGCTGGCCGGACCCTCGAAGAACTGAAGGCCAGGGTCTCGCCTTCCGCCCCGGTGGCAGCACCCCCAAAATCATCTTCCGAGGCAGGACCCGCGCCTCCGGGCCAGTTCGTGGCTCCTCAGTTGAATTTCAAGGACCCCCAAAAAGCCACGCTCCTCGCCACGTTTCCCGGCTTGATCGTCCCCGGAATCGGAGAATGGTACGCCCACGAATACGCGACCGCGGGAATCCTGACCGGGATTCAGGTGGGAGGTGCGGCACTGGCGATCCCGGGCATTATCAACAACAACGTCATCATGATCGTGCTCGGGTCCGCGCTCTTCGGTTTCAGCTATATCTACGACATAGTGGACGCCCCGTTCGCCGTACGGCGATACAACGACGCCTTGGAGCAGAAGAAGGCGGCGCAGGCACTTCCTCCGGACCGAGACCGGTTCTCCGCGTCTCTTTCGTTCCGCTTCTAGTTCAAAACATTCACCCGGGAACCGGGTTCCGTAAGTTGGTACCCGGTGAGGATTGAGAATTAAGGATTGATCCTTAGATTCCAGAACCGAGCTCTTTCCGGTCCAATATTTAATCCTCAATCCTTAATAGTTTTCCCAGGGCTGGGACGGATTACCGGTTTGCCGGATGCCAGGATTCGTCTTGTCAGAGCGACCAGGCGATGCCGCCGCCGCCCTCAATAGCGCTTTGATCCCGGTCGATTCCGACGTCGTAGCCGTCCAGAAAGTACCCGAACAGTTGCCACATACCCATTCGAGGCCGCCGCACGCTGAGGCCGGTTTGAACCGAGATCCGATGTTCCGCACGGATCTTGCCGCGGGCGAACAGTCGGGTAGCCGCAACAGAAGAGTAGGGACGTATCGCACCGTTAGTCTTCGCCATGGCGCCCCACTCGGCCACAAGCTCCCCGCCCGTTTCAAACCCGAAAGAACCAGTGCTGCCGTCGGAGCAGATAGCCAGGGCTGCCGTGCACGTGGAAAAATGCGCCTTTTCAATGAGCGAAGCTGTGAGTCCCAACCTTTCAAAGGCCTTGGTCCAATCCAGGCGAAATACGAAGTCGTTCAGCACTACGGCGTAATAGTCCCGGATAAGATAAGGGATCGTTTGGTGGTCGCTTTCGTGTTCGATCCCAACCGTAAATGCCATGAGGGAGGTCATCGCTTCCTCCGGCCCGAAGAGGCAGGCGCTAAGTTCCCTCGAAGCCCACGCGGCCCCGCCATGCTCTATGGGGAATGTCCTGGTCGAAACCTCGGGGATTGTGCAGTTCGAGCAACGGCAACAATCGAAGAAGAAAACCCCTCGGTTTTTCGTCCGCTCCGACCACGGGAATGGCAACAGACACTTTCGTCCGGTAGTTATGGCGCCAGACCAAACCTGTAGAGGGGGAATCGGGGTTCGCCGACAGAGCCCGAGCATCGATCTGCAGCTGGGGAAGAACCTCGTCCGCCTTTGCGGCCCCAACGGCAACAAACGCGCAGACGAAAAGGACTGCGGGAAGAAGGGGGCGATGGGTCATGGGCGAACGATGTTCCTGGATTTGCTGAAGACCGTCAACGAAACGTCCCGGGACGCAAGCGTTCTGGAAATCCGTAACCAGGAATTTATTCGGGAGCGCCGAACCCGGTGGTATGGTTCCAGCGTGTCCCGTCGCATGCGGATTCGATGCGTCGGCCTCTTGTTCCTGGCGCTGAGTTTAGGGGCACCCATCTCGGCGTGGGCTGAGGAGCGCTCGCTGACCACGGCATACATTCTCGGGTTCGACCCGATTCCTGGCGATGCGTTGTTCTACTCCGGCCACCCCTTTCAGGGCGCGGTCGACACGGTCTTGGGGGGAATATTCGGAGGCATCCTGACCATGGGGCTTCACGCGGCCCTCAATGACTGTCCGGCGAGTGATCCTTTGTGCAAGGGCTTCGGCGAGGGTTTTGTGCACGAAGGAAGGAAGTTCTTCATTTTCTTCGGTGCCTCGGGTTATTTGACGACGTTGATTTGGGACGGTTTTGCGGGGATCGAGTCGGTTCGCAAAACGCCGGGGGGGCCTGGTGAATCTGTAAGCCCAAGGCCGGGCTTCTCGGCTGACACGGCACGTTTCTTGGGATGGGACCCGATACCAGGCGATGCTTTGCTCTATTCGGGCAGGGCCTTGGAAGGCCTAGGGGATCTCGTCCTTGGCTCCTGGGGAGGGCTCTTTCTTGTACACGGCATTTACCAAGCTGCACAAGGGAAGGGCGGATCCGGCGTGTATTTCGAAACGGCGATGGGAGCTTTGACCTACATTCCCGCCCTTCTTTGGGACTATTTCGGAGCCGTGCAGGCGATCCAGAGGAACGCCCCGGCCCATTCCGACGTTCGTATCCTTCCCCTCCTCTCGGCAGGCCCCGGCGGCACTATGGCCGGTCTTTCGTTCACCATGTAATGCGCGTCACGTTTTGAATCACGGCAACCCGGCATCCGTAAGCCAGTACCCGGTGAGGATTTAGGATTAACAGCTTCCGGAAAAACCCGGTCTTTTGGATCAAGCTAGTTTCGACAATGGACCTTGGACTCTTCGGAATCAATGTCAGAAATTGTTTAGGGGGAGATGGATAGGGAGCAGGTGATGGTGGACGGAGTCGGCGACCCCTTGTCGGTCGGCCGACGACCTTCAGCTGTCGTTTAAGGGGCGATCTTTCGCGGCTTTTTGCCGGCGAAGTGAGAGGCAGTCGGCTCGAAAGATTCTTCACAAATTGTTCTTTTTTCTTGACGGGTTTGAATCCACATCTTCCCGCTCCAAAACGCTCGTCGCCATAAAGCTCTTATGCCGCGCCTATTTTCGGCCGGTGACGCGTAATCGCTTCTTTCGCGAAAACCCTCAATTTCGGACCGTAATCACGGTTCTGAGACCCCAAAGAACGCGTCAGAAAACAGATGTTAGGGTCTCCCCAAAAGGGAGAACGCCATGGCCATTTCCGCGAATCTTGAATCGCTGACGAATTCCGACCTTCACCAGCGGACGATCGAGCTGGCCAAGAAGGAGCGGCAGACGACGTTAGAGCTTCTTAACCACCTTCATGAGGTCGAACGAAGAAAGCTCTTCGCTGAGAAGGGCTACGGGTCCTTGTGGGATTACGTCCAAAGAGCCTTGGGCTACAGCGAAAACCAGGCCTACGAACGGATCTCAGCCATGCGCCTGATGTTTCGAAGCGATGAGGCGAAAACAGCCTTGGAAAGAGGAAAGCTCACGTTGACACAAGCGGCTATGGCGGAGAGGCACCTCCGGGCGGAGGAGCGGGCCGAAGAAAGACCCTTTCCTACGGAGAGAGTGGAATCTCTGATCAGCCGGATTGAGG
>JAZDIZ010000013.1:0-5077 GCA_043804515.1 Pseudomonadota bacterium
CAGCACCCGGGACGATGCCAATGGACACCGGATAGCAACCCAGGGGAACCGGCGAGACGACGTCTACCAAACGCTGGCCCGTTTCGAAGAGAGACCGGACCGTCTGGAAAAGCCGCGTCCCTTCGGGCGTTAGCTTGAGCCTTCGGTGCTGGCGGAAGAAAAGTGTGATCTTGAGGTCCGCCTCAAGCTGGGAAACATGCTCGCTCAACGTAGGGGAACTCAGATCGAGTGCCTGGGCCGCCGCCTTGATGGAAACTTCGCGCGCGATCTCGCAAAAATAGAAAAGCTGATTCCAGTTGATTTGGTTGCCGCGAAGAGGTTTAGATGGCATCGTTCGGAAATACCTAATCGATAAATTTAGGATTGGAAAGACAAAAGAATGTCCAGCGCCGATCTTAAGAAAGTCATCGGGACTGCGGGTGAGGAGGCTCGTCTGAACCACGGTGTGATCGGAAACGGCCAGGTCTTGGCGCTTGTGGCGCCGACCGGGGCCTTGGAGTGGCTCTGCCTCCCGAGATTCGACAGTCCCTCCGTCTTCGCCGCTATCCTCGACAGGGATCGCGGCGGCTCCTTCGGCTTCGAGCCTGTAACGGACTCCCCTCAAACCCGGATGGAATACGTGCGCAACACGAATGTGCTCCGGACGGAGGTCCGGACGAGCGAAGGCTGGTTTGAGATCTTCGATTTCGCTCCTCGGATTCCGAAAGGCCTTACGGTCGAGGCACCCGCCGAAGTACATCGCCTGGTCGTCCCGCGTGAAGGAGCGCCCCGGATTCGGATCCATTTCGATCCTAAGCCCGATTACGGGCGAGCCAGGGCCGAACTCGTTCCGGGAAACCGATGTATCGAAGTGGGCGGAGGCGCGGCCCGCCTCTTTCTCCAGACGAACGTCCCCACAACTTTCATTTTGAACGGCCAATCGATCCCGCTGGATCATCCCTGGTATTTTGTCCTCAGCCATGGGCGCCTTTCCGAGCACGATTCGTTCGCGTCGGTCCAGCACGCTCGAGACATGACCATTCTGGGTTGGCGGGCGTGGGCCAAGACCTGCGCTCTCCCCTCGTTTGCGGCATCCGAGGTTCTCCGGTCGGCTCTGTGCCTCAAGCTTCACGTTTTTGAGGACACGGGCGCGATCATCGCGGCCACGACGACCAGCATCCCGGAGGCTCTGGGTACCGAACGAACGTGGGACTACCGGTACTGTTGGTTGCGTGACGCGGCGTTCATGGTGGAGGCGTTGCGACGATTAAGCCACCTCGCCGAAGGGGAAGCATTTGTCCGCTTTCTCCGGAACGTTGCCGGAGAAGGCGAACTCCAACCGGTGTACGGAATCGGCGGTGAACGAATGCTGCCGGAGGAGCGATTGGAACATCTCCGGGGTTTCGGCGGGACCGGCCCCGTTCGCATCGGAAACGCTGCGTTCGAGCAGCAGCAGAACGATCTGATGGGCGAGATGGTTTTGTGCCTGGAAACCCTGTTCAGCGACCCCCGCGTGGTCGGGGATGACACGGCGTCGACTTGGCGGCTTGTGGGCCGACTCGTGGAAAAGGCGATACGCCGGATGCCGGAAATGGACACCGGCCCCTGGGAGTTCCGGACGCTTCCTCGCCACTACACGTTCTCGAAGGTGCTTTGTTGGGTTGCGGCCTACCGAGGCGCGGAGCTCGCGCGTCATATGGGACGGACCGATCAGGCCGAACGTTGGGAAGCTTGGGCGGCAGAGGTGGGGCCGGAAATCCTAAATCGGAGCTACAATGAACGGTTGGGGTTTTTTACGCAGGCGTTTGACGGCGAGCATCCGGATGCTTCCAACCTCCTCCTGCCGACGTTCGGGATCGTGGATGCTCGGGATCCGAGGTTCATCGCGACGGTGCGCGCCTACGAACAACGGTTGGTCCGAAACGGACTGATGCTCCGTTACACTCATCCGGACGATTTCGGGGAGACGCGTTCCGCTTTCGTGATTTGCTCGTTCTGGTGGGCGGAGGCTCTCGCCATGATGGGCGAGCTCGATGCCGCCGTGGAGCTTTTTCAACGTCTTCTCAAATACGCCAATCCGGTGGGACTCTTTTCCGAGGACATCGATCCAGAGTCGGGAAGGCTCCTGGGGAACTTTCCGCAGGCGTACACGCACGTAGGGCTCATCCACGCGGCGATCACAATCGGTGAACTTTTGGAGGCCAGAAATGCCAAGTTCCGCGCCTGGACCTAGGAAACGGACGGGAGGGTAAATGCGAGCCGTAATCGTTTCAAACCGATTGCCGGTCAGTCTCCACCAAGGCGAGACAAATTGGGAGGTGCGACCCAGCAGCGGAGGCCTCGTGAAGGCCCTTGCGGGCTTTCGTGGAAAGCTGGAATTCGCTTGGGCGGGCGGGCCAGGGGCATGTGTTCCGGAAGACGAACAGGAGGCGGTCCGGTCTCTTCCTGAAAAAGAGCACGCGTTCACGCCTGTTTTTCTGGACGCGGCCCAGATCGAGCACTTCTACGACGCGTTCCGCGACTCCGTTTCATGGTCTTTCTTTCAATGGACCCGGCAACGGGTCTTCCACTAGGTTCCGCCTGTGCTTCGGAGCCTCCGATACGCCCTGCCACATTTTTTCGTCGTGCTTCTTCTGGCACTGGTCACCGTGACGGTATTGAATTTTTCCACACGCAACTGGTTTGAGAAAGACATCACGCTTCGAGGCCGGCTGGCTATCGCCGGAGGTCGTGAAGCCCTTGTTCAGCATCTCCAAAACGGAGATGACGACGCCATGCGGCGCCTCCTCAGAGAGATCACAAGAGATGAACGAATTCTCTCAGCGGCCATTTGCAAGGGGAAGACGGGGGCATTTGTGGCCACGGATGGGTATCCGGACGACCTTCATTGCGCAACTCTCGCCCAGCGCATGCAGAGTCGTCCCGAGGGGGAAAAGACAGATTCTTGGGAGGAAAAGGTTCAACTGAAGGGCGGACCGGCCTTCATCAGTGCCATTCCCTTGCTTGAAGGGAACGAGGTGGCAGGATTTGCCGTTCTCGTTCACGACCTCAGTTTCATCGACCGGCGGGAACAGAGGTTGAAACACATCCTTTGGGGCGCTCTGGCGGTCATGGGCATGTTCGGCTTTCTAGTGACAATGGCGGCGGCGCGGTTCTCGGTGCGTCGCTGGACCTCTGATATTCGCCGCATTCTCCGTGGAGGAGAGCAGCAACATCCCGAGTTTCAGCCAATCCTGCGCGACGTGCGTGAACTGGTGGGACGGTTGGTCGCCGAGACCGTGGAGCCAGAGGGTAGAGGCGGAATTTGGACGCCACAGCGGTTGCGGCAGGTTCTCACGACGCATGTGCGGGGGGACAAGATCATCGTGGTGGCCAATCGGGAACCCTACATCCATGAGCGTGCGCCGGATGGGAGTGTTCGCGTCGTCCATCCGGCGAGCGGGCTTGTGACCGCGCTGGAACCTGTCATGCGGGCCTGCTCCGGAGTGTGGATCGCACACGGCAGCGGGACGGCCGACCGGGATGTCGTCGACCGGCACGGGCGGATCCGCGTTCCCGAGGATGAGAAATCATATTCTTTGCGCCGTGTCTGGCTCACACCGGAGGAGGAGAAGGGTTATTACTATGGCTTCGCCAACGAAGGCCTCTGGCCCCTCTCCCATCTTGCCCATGCCCGACCGATCTTCCGGACGGAGGACTGGGAGCATTACCGCACGGTCAATCGGAAATTCGCGGATGCGGTGGCCGAAGAGGCGGATTCCGACGATCCGATCGTCCTCGTCCAGGACTACCATTTTGCACTCGTGCCCCGGATGATCCGGGACCGCATGCCCAAGGCGACGATCATCACGTTCTGGCACATCCCCTGGCCGAATTCGGAGCGCATCGCGATCTGCCCCTGGCACGAGGAACTCCTGGACGGCCTCCTGGGCAGCACCATTTTGGGGTTCCACACGCAGCTTCACTGCAACAACTTCCTGGATTCGGTGGACCGTTTCATGGAGGCCCGGTTGGACCGCGAGCAACAGGGCGTCGTTCAAGGCCGCCGCATGACGCTGGTGCGGTCCTATCCCATTTCCATCGAGTGGCCGAGCCATTGGGCGACGTCGGCCCGTTCGGTGGAGAAGTGCCGCACGGAAGTGTTCGCGGAATTAGGGCTCGCGTCCGACGCTCTCCTGGGAATCGGTGTCGACCGCGTGGATTACACCAAGGGGATCGAAGAACGGCTGCTGGCCGTGGAACGCCTCCTGGAAAAAACGCCCGATCTGCGGGGCCGCTTTACGTTCGCGCAGTTGGGCGCCCCGAGCCGGATAGCCATTCCGCGATATGCGGAACTCAACAAGACGATCGACGACCTGACGCAGCGGATCAACGATCGTTTCGGACAGGACACCTACCGGCCGATCGTGATGCTGCATTCGCATCACGAACCCCCGGAGGTCTTCCGTTATTATCGGGCGGCGGACGTCTGCTATGTGAGCAGTCTTCACGACGGCATGAACCTGGTCGCCAAGGAGTTCGTTGCCGCGCGGGAGGACGAACAGGGAGTCCTGGTGCTCAGCCACTTCACGGGCGCGGCCCGCGAGTTGCCGGAGGCTCTCATCGTCAACCCGTACGACCTGGATGAAGCCAGCGGCGCTCTACTGGCCGCGCTTCGGATGTCCAAAGACGAACAACGCCACCGAATGCGGGCCATGCGGGCGATGGTAGCGGAGTTCAATGTCTATCGTTGGGCGGGCCGGATGCTGGCGGATGCCGGAAAACTGCGCGACCGCGACCGTCTCTTCGGGAAGCTGTCCCCGAGTCCCAGGAACGGTGCGGGAGCCAACGCGTGAAGGATCTGTTCTCGTCGGAAACCCGAGCAGCGTTGACGTCGTTCCTTCGACAGCCCACACTCGTGGCGTTCGATTACGACGGCACGTTAGCCCCTCTCGGGGTCGATCCAACGCGCACCGGGATGCGACCGTCCACCAAAAGACTCCTTCGGGAGGTGGCCCGCGCTTATCCTTGCGTCGTGATCACGGGCCGCTCCCGCGACTCGGTGTGGCCCTTTTTCCGGGGGGTCGGCATCCAACACGTCGCGGGGAATCACGGTGCG
>JAZDIZ010000014.1:0-30944 GCA_043804515.1 Pseudomonadota bacterium
CAGGAACCGGGGTCCGAATTCGTCCAGATTCAGGCCGGCAAGCGGATTGGCACCGAGCAGATTGATGTGATCCTTGATAAGGAGGATGCCGCCGGGACGAAGATCATTCCGGATCGCGCCCGCGGCGTTGGTGACAACCAGCGTCCGGATTCCCCAGCTTCCGGCGACCCGGACGGGAAGCGTGCAGACGTTTAAAGGATGTCCCTCGTAATAATGAAAGCGGCCCCGGAAGATCAGGACGCGCCGGTTGGCGATCGAGCCCACGATACATTCGCCCGTGTGGCCCGGAATTGTCGGAGTGGGAAAGGAAGGGATTTGCGAATAGGGGACCGATTTCGATTGGGAGACACCGTCGGCAAAAGCACCCAGGCCCGAACCCAGGATCACCGCGACATCGGGGGGTTCCGGCCCGAACGCCTTTTTGAGCGTTTCAAGTGCTTGTTGAACGGACGAGCGGACGTCGGAGACAGGGATCATTTCCTGGCCCATTTGGCCGGTACCCACATGGGAAGGTGTCGTTTCTTCCGTTCCTGGTCCATGTACTTGAGAATTTCAAAAGCTTTCAGGGAGGCGTCCACACATTTGTTCTCGCCCTTGCGCTGGGTCTCCTCATCCGCGAATTCGTTGCGCGGTCGGCCGGCAACCGTCACGCAAACCGCACCGGCGCGCACACGCCGGAGGGAAGCCAACGTGAACAAAGCGCTCGCCTCCATCTCGAAGTTCGTGACCCCCTGGCGGGCGAGTTCGTCGGGCAATTGGGGAAAGCGGACCGGGAAACCGGGGATGTCCCGCCCTTGGGCGCCGTAGAAGCCCGGGGCGGTGGCCGTGATCCCGACATGAAACCGCGCACCTATCGCGGCGCAGGCCGTGGCCAACGCCAAGGTCACGTCGGGGTCGGCAACTGCCGGGTACCGGTCATGCACGAAGAAGTCGGTCGTCGAATCCAGACGGAGCGCCGCCTTCGAAATAATCAGGTCGCCGATCCGGATCTCGGGTTGAAGGCCACCGGTCGTTCCGCACCGGATGAACGTAGGGTTCTTCGTGATCTGGCACGCCTCGATCAACGCGATCTCCGTGTTGTCGGGGCCGATTCCCGTCCCCATCGCGCTCAGGTCCATGCCCTTGTACGTGCCCGTGACCGTTACGAACTCCCGGTGAGCCGCCCGGAGACGGATCTTCGAGAAGCGCTTTGCGACCAACTCGACACGGGCGGGATCTCCCACCATGACGATCCGCTCCGCCAAGTCGCCCGGTTTCAGTCCGATGTGATACCGATGTCCTGCCTCATCCTGGATGTTCGTGGCGTTGGACCTTTTCAATATGTTCCTCCCGATTTTCGGCCTTCGATAATCGCCACAGAAGCGCTCGCACCGATCCGGTCGGCTCCGGCATCGATCATCTTCAGCACGTCCTCCCGACTGCGGATGCCGCCGCTGGCTTTGACTTCCATGTCTTCGCCGACGATCTTGCGCATCAAGGCCACGTCTTCGACCGTCGCTCCACCGGGACCGAAACCGGTCGATGTCTTCACGAATGCGGCGCCGGCGGCTTTGGAGAGAACGCAACCCGCGATCTTCTCCTCCTGGCTCAGCATCGCGGTCTCCAGGATCACCTTGAGCTTGTGGGGTTTTACGGCCTGCGCGACGGCCCGGATATCCTCCAACACCAGGACGTAGTTCTTCGACTTGAGCGCCCCGATGTTGATCACCATGTCGATTTCCTGAGCCCCGTTCCGGACCGCCTCGACGGCTTCGTACACTTTCGCGTTCGTCGTACTGGCGCCCAGGGGAAAACCCACGACGGCGATTGGCTTCACGTCGCTCCCTTTGAGCTGTTCGGCGATGAACGGAATGTTGGAGCTGTTCACGCACACGGTGGCGAAATGGTATTTCTTGGCCTCTTCGCACATGCGCCCCAGTTCCTCCCTGGTGGCATCCTGCTTAAGAAGCGTGTGATCGATCCTGCGCGCGATTTCGTGGGAAGGGCGCTCCACACCGGGCCCCGAACTGAAGCGGACGGCGCCGAGATGGATCATGCGCTTTATCGTCTCACCTTTTTTATGGACGCAATGCCCGTGGCCGGTGCAATCCGAAGACGTCCTGTGGCACGTCTGACCGTCCGAATGACCCTGTGGTTTCGAGGCCGGTTCGAACTCCTTAAGAGAGGCCAAAACGCGGCGGGTTATCGCCTCGATCAGCTCATCCTTATTCTGCGGATTCGACATGGCCCCTTGCAACCGATTAGAATCCATGGCTCTTATCACCCCGGAGGCGAAATCGTCAAACCCGTGAAAACTGGCCTCTTTTTGTTCACAGCAGGACTTGTGTGTTCCGCACTGGCGCAGGGCACGGCTCCGAGCAAAGGAAACTCGTACTCGATCTTTACCCGGCAGGAAATTCAACTGGATGGACGCCTGAGGCATCTGACGCTGGAACGCCTCGGCCCTTCGCCCGCAAAGTCGATCGTGGCCGTCGAGAGAAGCGGCAGCTATCCGGAATGGAAGGTCTCCCTTACCCTTTGGTCGGCCGAAGCCTCGACGGGGAAAATCAAGAAAGACGGCGCTGTTTCGCTCCCGCCGGATGCGGTCTTCTATGGATTTGCGCGGCCGACGGGGGCGGAACGATCCAGCCTTATCCTGGTGCGTAAGGAAAGCGTGGAAGCCTGGAAACCGACCGGTGGAGCCTTCGAAACCGACCCCCGCTTCCAGGATCGCGCAGCCTCGTTTTTTTCGACTTCCCCGAAAGGCGAAGTCATTCCGTACGAGCCCGCGATCGAGGGGCTGAAAAATGAGGGCTCTCTGATTGCCGCCCCCACGGCGGGAGGCCTCTCGGTTTATTCGCTCGGCGGCGACGGACTCAAGAAAATCGCGACGTATCCGGCCCCGCTTCACGGGTTTTATCAGTCCGGCCTCGACAGCCTTCCGTTTGATCTTTCGTTCTGGGTCCGCGGATCGATCTGGTACCCGAAGAACGTCCTGGGCCGATTTTCACACGCGGAAGCCGACGATCTTCTCTGGCCGTGGATGGACGAGGTGACGGCCGCGCCGTTCGAAAAGGAGGGGAAGGGGGGCGAAAGCCGTACGATCCAGTTTCACCAGTTGAGCGAGGAGGAGCGGGACGACGGCAAGAGCTACGTCGTCATCACGCCTGTGGATTTGAACCATGACGGCCGTACCGACTTCCTCGTGAACAAATTCCGGGGAACGGCGACGTCCCTGCGGGGGGAAACGACGATGTTCTTTACACGCGCCGACGGGACCGTTCCCGAAAACGGGGAGCAGTTGAAGGCGAAAGGAAACCGGGCCAGCGGCGCTCTCCCCGTCGATCTCAACAAGGACGGCCTTGCGGATCTCGTTGTGGCGTCCACGCAATACAATGCGTGGGCCGTGGTTCGGGCGCTGATTCGCCGGCTCGCGGTCGTGGACTTTTCTTTTTACATCCAGCATCCGGACGGTTTTCATCTGGCCGAGCCCGACCTGAGTCACGAGATTTCGTTCCAGTTCGACTTGGACGAGGGAGAGGTCAGCGGCCTTCTCCCGACGCTGGACGGGGATTTCAACGGCGACGGTTATCCGGACGCCGTTTTCGCCAAGAACAGGAGCGCCGTCACCGTTCTGCTTCAGAAACCGGGACAGCGCGATTTCTTCCCGCTCTCCGGCGTCCGGAGTTTCGAAGTGCCGGTGCCCCGGCTGATGCACGTGGGAGATGTGGATGGCGACGGCTTGAGCGACGTGGTCCTCTTCGACACCCGCGCCGCGGGGAACCGGAAGGTTACGGTACTGATGAACAACGGGATTCTGAAGTAGGGAAATTGGGGACACGTACCAATTAGGAAACTGTCAGCAAGATTAAGCTCATAAAGCAGTTCTGTTCCGTAGGCCTGCGAAATTGGTACGTGTCCCCATTTGGACTAGTGAAAAATCCAGGCTAGATCGCGACCGATGTCCCGTCGGGCATGACGATTTCGTTGACGACGGAGGTCTTGGGCCTGATTTCCGCGCCCGGGAACACGATGGATTGCTCCACACGGGCGTCCATTCCGATTCTGGCCCGGGGACCGATGACGGCAAGCGGTCCGACGCCGGCATGAGCGCCGACCTGAGCCCCCGCTCCGATCAGGCAAGGCGGGGCAAGTTCGGAATCCTTCGCGATCTTCGCGTCTTTCGAGATAAAAATTTGCCCCTCACGAGGAAGAAAACCTCCGAGGAGGGGGCGCATCCAATCCGATGGCTGGGCGAGAAGATCCCACTGTGTCTTTGCATAGAGATCAATCTCTCCCACGTCGTGCCACCGGGCCCGCGTCATATGTCCAAAGACAGGAGCGCCGCGCTCGATGAGCCGGGCATAGATATCCTGATTGATGTCGAAAATTTTCCGGCCCGGGAGTTCCTTGAAGATTTCCCGGTCGAAGATATGAATCCCCGAAAAAAAACCCATGCGGGTGGCGCCGCCGGGGGCCTTCCCGTAGGGGAACGCCGCGATCCTCCCTTCCGCATCGACCCCTACCGGCTTGTATCCCGTCGGCTTGGGATCCTCCACGAGCACCATCGTGGCGAGGGCTTGGTGCGCCCGATGGAATTCGCAAGCCGCCTGAAGATCGATGTCCGTCAAAAAATCGCAGTTCACGACACCGAACGTTTCGTCAGTGGCGAAAGCGCCCATGTTCTTGATGCCTCCGCCCGTTCCCAACAAAATGGGTTCCTCAAAAGATCGCACGCCGAGAGGAAGCTTTCCGCCTGAAAGGGCTTCCAACATGAGCCTTCGTCCGTGATGCAGGTTTACCGAGGCTTCGTCGATCCCGGAATGGCGCAGATACGCCAATGTGAAATCCAAGAGCCGGAGGTGCCAGAAGGGGAGGAGGGGCTTGGGCGTTTCGTCGGTAAGAGGGCGCAGCCTTGTGGAAAGCCCGGCGGCGAGAATCATGACCTGTCTTAATTTGGGCAAGCGGCCACCAACTCGTCGAAATAGGGAAGCAACAAGGTCCGAAGGCTCTTCAGATCGCCGTCATCCTCCAACGTCTTCCGGACGTTCTCGAGCGTGCGGGGGACATGGGGAAGGTAATTCGGATTCTTTTTCACTTCTTCGATGTAGAAAAAACGGCCCGCCGCTTTCAGGTTTCTGTGAATCCCCATCAGATCGAAGGCCCGCCGGAACGCGCCGCGCTCATTTGTTTCGCGAAAGCCGTGCTCTTTCATCCGCAAGCGGTAGCTCTCCACAAGACCGTCTTGGAGTTTTCGATCCAGCGTGAAGTACGAGTCGCGCAGAAGGGAGGCCAGGTCGTAAAACAGCGGCGCCAGCAGGGCGTCCTGGAAATCCAGAACACCGAGACGGAAGCCTCCGCCGGAAAGCTCGAGCACCATTAGATTCTTGCTGTGATAGTCGCGGTGGCAGAAGACGTTTTCCCAGGAAAGATACGTATCCGTCAGGCGATAAAGCGCCTTTAGGATCGCGTCCCGGTCCGCAGCCGATGGAGGCTTTCGGAGGCGCTTGTCCAAGGCGTACTCGACGAAATGGCGGAATTCCCAGTTGTAGAGATCCCGGTCGAACGCCCGCGCGAACGCGATGGACGTCCGTGATTCGGCCGCGGCGGGGATCACGGCCAGGCGCTCGAGCTGTTCGAGCGCGACCTCATAGGCCTTGCGCATATCGGCCGGCTTCATTTTGGGCAATTCGTCGCAGAGAACGCGGTCGCCGAAGTCCTCAAGGAGCAAGGCGCCCCGAGCCGTGTCGTACGCGTAAACCGCGGGGACGGGGACACGGCGCGTTTCGAGATACCGCCGAACGTCGATGAACGGAAGCTCAGTTATCGGCCGGGCGGTCTTGGTGATCTCTTCCGCGGGCGAGTTGGGCCCCCGTTCGGCCAGCAGCATGGCGACGAACGAGCGTTCCCCCGCGTGAATCCGGAAATACGACCGGTTCGACGCGTCCCCCTTGAGCATCACGGCCTCGTGCTTCCCCGAAAGTCCGACGTTTTTCAAGAGCCCGGGTAAGGCCTCCGTCAATCTCTTGGGCGTCGTCATCCGTTCCCACTTTACGGAGTTTTCATTGGAGCGGGAATGAAATTGGCCGCGGGGCGCTCCGGAGCCCCCGCCGCCAATACCCGTTATTGGCTTCGGTACTTGTGACGGCGGGTAAAATGGGCTAATTCTCTCGCCCTAATTCTATGAAGAAAACGTACATTCTGGACACGAACGTTCTTCTCTACGACCCCAAGGCCATCTTCAAGTTTGAAGATAACGAGGTCGTGATCCCGATCACGGTGATCGAAGAGGTGGACCACTTCAAGAAGGACGAAAACGAAACAGGGCGGAACGCCAGGCATTTCTCCCGCATGCTGGACGAGCTTCGCATAAAGGGGTCCCTCTCGACGGGGGTCGCGCTTCCGAACGGGGGCAAGTTACGTGTGGACCTGGGAAGCAAGGGGCCGGTTCGGGTCCAGAGCCTGTTCACGAAGCGGCCGGCGGACGTGAGCATTCTTGCGATCGCGATGGACGTGAAGGAGAAGGCGAACGGCCAGCCGGTGATCTTCCTCACGAAAGACACCAACTTGAGGATCCGTGCGGATGCGCTGGGGCTCACGGCGCAGGACTATGAGCCGGATGTGATCTCCCTGGATGAGCTGTATCGGGGCTGGCAGGAAGTGGCATGGCCGTCCCATCAACTGGATGAGCTCATAAAGGCCGGCGAGGCCCCGCTCGGGAACCTCAAGGTTCATCCCAACGAGATGCTTTTGATCCGGTCCCAGACCTCCGAAAGCCAGTCGGTATTGGCCCGGGCCCAAGCAGCACTCGGAAAGATCCGCGTTTTGCGCGGATTTCAGCGCGCCGTGTGGGGCATCCATCCCAAAAACCTGGAGCAGACGTTCGCTCTGGACCTCCTCCTGGACGACGCGATCAAACTGGTCACGCTGGTCGGGAAGGCGGGGACCGGAAAGACGCTCCTGGCGATCGCGGCGGGGCTTCAAAAAGTAGGGGACGAATCGGTATATCAGCGGCTCCTGGTTTCCAGGCCCGTGTTTCCGCTTGGGCGGGATCTGGGTTTTCTCCCGGGCACCATCGAGGAAAAAATGATGCCGTGGATGCAGCCGATCTTCGACAATGTGGAACTCCTGATGGGCTCCAGCGGCCGGGAACGGCGGCGCGGCGGAAACTACGGCTATCAGGAACTCGTCCACATGGGGATGCTGTCGATCGAGCCGCTCACATACATCCGCGGCCGGTCCATTCCCAACCAGTTTTTGATCGTGGATGAAGCGCAGAACCTGACGCCGCACGAGATTAAGACGGTCATCACGCGCGTGGGCGCCAACACCAAGATCGTGATCACGGGAGACCCGTATCAGATCGACAACCCGTACGTGGATTCGTCCAACAACGGTCTCACCTACACGGTGGAGAGGTTCAAGGACGAGCCGATGGCGGGGCACATGACGCTGACCAAAGGGGAGCGCTCGCCTTTGGCGGAATTGGCCTCCAACCTGCTCTGACCATGACACCGTATCAATGGCTGGGTGCCGTTTCGATGGCGCTTCTCGCGGTGGCGGTGGGATTGTCCGTTTACATCCTGACGGGAAAACACTCGCGAAAAGAGACGTACGTCGTGTCCGCCTCGGTGTTGACACTCATGGTGGGAATCACCGTGATGTGTCTGATCATATATTCGCGGTTCGGGAAGTAGATTGAGGCCTCGTATCCCCTCAAAATAATTAAGGGATTTACGCCCGAATCGATTGACATCTTCGGACCTCCCATACTATAAACGCGCGTTTTCCGTCCCGCCGGGACTGGAGAAAAGACAGTTATTTTGGGTAGTTACGAATGTTTGATCGTCTTCAAGAGCGGTTTGAGCGGGTGTTTCGTACCCTACGAGGTCTCGGAAAAATCCGCGAATCGAACATCCAGGAAGCCCTGGCGGAGGTACGCGCCAGCCTTTTGGAGGCCGACGTGCAGTACCGCGTGGTCCAGTCGTTCATCGATGCCGTGCGAACCAAAGCCTTGGGCGAAGCCGTATTGACGAGCGTCAATCCGGGCCAGCAATTCATCAAGATCATCTACGACGAGTTGGTCCGGATCCTCGGGGGGGCCTCGCCCGAGCTTCCTTCCCCGAAGGACGGGCCTCTCGTGATTCTGATCACGGGACTCCAAGGATCCGGAAAGACCACGACCGCCGCGAAACTGGCTCTTCATCTTCGGGATCAACGGAAGCTCATGCCGATTCTCGTTCCTGCGGACACGGCCCGCCCTGCGGCGCGCGAGCAATTGGAACAACTGGCGAAGGAAAACGGCCTTAACGTTTTCGAGACGCGCGCCGAAACCGCCGAGAAAGTACTGAAAACGGCGTTGAAGGCGGTGAGGGATCGGGAGGTCGCCGCGAACTGCGTGATCGCGGACACGGCCGGCCGGTTGCATGTCGATGACGAGCTGATGACGGAACTTCAAACTCTCCGGGATTCGATTCACCCGGACCTCACGCTCTACGTGCTGGATGCCATGGCGGGACAGGACGCGGTGCGGGCAGCCGAGATTTTTTCAAAACGCATCGGTTTCGACGGGATCGTGGTCACGAAATTGGACGGGGACGCGCGCGGTGGCGCCGCGCTTTCGGTCGCGATGGCCACCCAAAAGCCGATCTATTTTGTGGGATTGGGGGAACGGGTGGACGCGTTGGAGCGTCTCCACCCCGATCGGATGGCGTCGCGAATTCTCGGGATGGGAGACGTCGTGTCTCTGGTGGAGAAGGCTCAGGAGACGGTGGATCTCGGGAAGGCCGAGGAGTTGGCGCAAAAGTTGCGCAAGAACGAATTCACGATCGAGGATTTTCAGGAACAGCTCCAGGCCATGAAGAAGCTCGGCTCGATCGAGCAGATTCTGGAGTTCATCCCCGGAGCGGGGCAGCTCAAGCAGGCGCTTGCGGGCGGCCTTCCGGAAAAAGAGTTCCGGCGCGTGGATGCCATCATCAAGTCGATGACGGTGACGGAGAGGCAAAGCCCTCAAGTCCTGAACGGAGGGCGCCGTAAGAGGATCGCCGACGGCAGCGGGACGTCCGTCGCGGACGTGAACCGCTTCATCAAACAGTTTCTCCAGACGCGGACGATGATGTCGCGGCTAAGCCGCGTTGGAGCCAAAGGAATGCGCCGCGGAGGGTTCAACCCGTTTATTTCGTAGGTTTAGGAAGGGAGCTTCGATTATGGCAGTGACGATTCGATTGACCAAAACAGGCCGGAAAAATTTCCACTTCTATCGGGTGGTGGTAGCCGACCAAAGACGCAAACGGGACGGACGGAACATCGAAATGGTGGGCCGCTACGATCCGAGGGACAAGACGCTGAAAGGACTCACGTTGAAGTCGGACCGGATCTCGTACTGGGTCGGCAAAGGAGCGAGGCCGACGGCGCGCGTGGCGCATCTGATCAAAAACTTCGCCAAGCTTTCCCAGCCGAAATCGGCTTAACGGAGCAATTCGATGAAGGAACTCGTCACGTTCGTGGCCAAGAATCTGGTGGAACACCCCGAGGAGGTGGACGTGAAGGAGATCGCCGGAGAGAAGACGACGGTGCTCGAGCTTCGCGTGAACCAGGAAGACCTGGGGCGTGTGATCGGCAAAGGCGGGCGCACGGCCAAGGCGATCCGGACGGTGCTGAGCGCCGCCAGCGTCCAGGACAACAAACGGGTGATTCTGGAGATCATCAGTTGAACGAAACGCCCCTCATCGCGCTGGGCCGGATCGGGAGGTCCAAAGGCCTCAAAGGGGAGGTCTATCTCGACCTCTACAACCCCGATTCGGACACGATCGGGAGCGTGAAACGGGTATTCGTGGGACGGGCACGCGAAACCGCGAAGCCGTTCATCGTTCGCGATGTGCGGGTCCAATCACGCCGCCGGACGATCCGGTTCGAAGGAATCGACGGCGTGGAGGATGTGAAGGCGCTGGTGGGACAGCAGCTGTTCGTTTCCCGCAAGGACCTTCCGGCGCTCAAGAAAGGGGAATATTACGTTTCGGACCTGCTGGGGATGGATGTGGAATCCGTCGACGGGGAAAAGTTGGGCCGGCTTGAAGCCGTGATGCCGACACCCGCGAACGACGTCTACGTGGTCCAGGGCCCGTCGGGGGAACGGTTGTTCCCGGCGATTCCCGGCGTCGTAAGAAAAATTGATGTGAAAGGCAGGAAGATCGTGCTGAATCCTCCGGAGGAAACGGATGCGGTTTGACGTGATCACGATCTTCCCCCGCTGGTTCGAGGCCCTCGAAGTCACGAAGATCTGGAGCCGGGCTCAGGAGAACGGGCTTGTCGACTTTCGAGTCCATGACCTGCGCGATTTCGCCGAAGGACCCCATCGGACGGTGGACGACGTACCTTTCGGCGGCGGTCCGGGCATGGTGCTCAAAGTGGAACCCCTCGTGAAGGCCGTGGAGTCCGTTGAGGCGATGCCGGGGCGGAAGATCCTTTGTACCACTCCCCAGGGCCGGCCGCTCACGCAAGCCTGGGCCGAGGAGCTTTCGCGGCTTCCGCAGCTGGTGATCATTGCCGGGCGCTACGAGGGAGTCGATGAACGGTTCGTGGAAGGCTGGGTGGACGAAACTTTTTCGATCGGAGATTATGTCCTTTCCGGCGGGGAATTGCCCGCCATGGTGCTTGTTGAAACCGTGGGCCGGCTGATTCCGGGGGTCGTTGGGGACGCCGAATCGGTGGCATCCGACTCGTTCACATCGGGCCGCCTGAAGTTCCCCCAATACACACGGCCGGCGGTGTTCCGCGACCGTGAAGTACCCGGCGTGCTGCGCTCCGGCAACCACGCGCAGATTGAAAAATGGAGAATGGAGAAATCCGTCGAGAGGACCCGCGCCAAAAGGCCCGATCTTCTTGAGGAAAGCAAAATGACGAGGAGTTCGAGCCATGAACGCACGAGAAATTATCGATAGTTTGGAAAAGAAACCGAAGCTTCCGAAGTTCCGTACGGGGGATACCGTACGGGTTCACGTGAAGATCCGCGAAGGCGAAAAAGAACGCATCCAAGTGTTCGAAGGGGTCGTGATCAAGCGGCGTCGGGGCGGGAACGGGGCGAGCTTCACCGTCCGCAAAATCTCGTACGGCATAGGCGTGGAACGGATGTTCGCCGACCGGAGCCCGTCCATCGAGCGAGTGGAGCTTACGCAGCGCGGGAAAGTCCGCCGCGCCCGGCTTTATTACCTGCGCTCGAGACGGGGCAAACAATCCACCGTCGAGGGGACGATGGCTTTCGAGAAGGAAGAGGGGATTGCGGAACCGACGGCCGCGGTGGAATCCGTGGAAAACAAAACTTCGGCAGGCGTGGCGACCCAGCCAACCGCGGTCTGACGCGCACGGATCGCCAAAACCGGCATCAGGCAGCTTGGCAGCGGATTCGGTCCCAGATGTCGGGCATCAGGGAGAAGAATGAGTCAGGCGATAGAGACAGGCTCCAACATGGTCGGTGAGATCCAATACCGACGCTGGAATTCCTCGTAATTCCGAGATCCGAGGTCCAGTTTTCCGTATTCCGGATCCGAAACCGTTGCCCGTTGCCGGTCACGGAGACTGCTGCCCCGTTGCCCGCTGCCTGATCTCTTTCCTGACCCGGGTCCGGATAACGGATCACGGAAATCGGACTACGGATTCCGGTTTCCGGGGTCTCTTAAGTTTCAGCGGAAAATCTGCCGTTTCCCTGATACATAGTCGCAACTAGAATGCGTCTCATCGAGGTACTGCTGGAGGGTGTCCCCGCCACCAAAGGGGTGATGCAGTACCGTTTCGAGCCCGGGCTCAACCCCTGGAAACAGAAGGGGACGTTTCCGATCGCGACGATCGTGGATGTCGTGGAAAGCCTTCTTTATCCCGCCACCCGCGAACGAGAGACGCTCGGCCCCGCAAAAAGCCGGCGGGCCGGCATGACGTTCCAGGCGCGGGACATCACGTACCGCCTCGTACGGGATTTTGCGTCCAAGAAGACCGTTCTCTCCCAGCTGCTGCCCGGCTCCCAGGATCAATTCCGGGAGCTTTCCAGCGAACCTCGTTTTATCGCGGAGACCCTCACCCGGGCCGTCCGGATTCCAGGTCACCGGGTCTTTCGCACTCTGCTCGTGGCATGCCCGGGCAAAATCGGAGCGGATCCCTCCCCGGCGACCAGGGCCAATAAAGAACCTCCAACTTTGGTGAGTCGTGAGGAGAGGTTGTGGGCGCTCAGGGCGGAGCAAGAGAACCTCCAACGGATCGAACGGATCGAAGGGAGAATCGACGAACTCCAGGCCGGGATTTTCCGCGTTGACGAGGAGCTCCTGAAACTCACGGGCCCGCGCGAAGAGACGGCACGCATCGAGCGCGAATATTCGGAATACCAGGTCCTCGACCGGGAAGGGCTCATCACGCCCCAGACGCTGGCCCGATTGAAAGGGGCGGGTGCCCTTGTGGAGAAGCGCGCGCAGGATCTAAGGGCGTTGGAAGAGAAAGCCCAGGAATGGACGCAGGAACTTGTGGGCATCCCCGAGCGGGCGTGGTGGAAGGAGCCCCTCGCGTGGGGAGGCGCCATTCTGGCCGTGGGTTCCTTTGTGGCCTCGACGGTGGGTCGGGCGTGGCTTGCGACGTGGATGCTCCTTTCCGTATCCGGCATCCTTTCGGTGGCGGCGGGATATCTCAGAAACTTCAGGACAGCGGAGCGGATCAAGGGGAGCCGCGCCAAGATCAAGAGCCTGGATGCGGAAAAGGCGGGGATCGAGAAGCGATTCGAGATCGAATCCGCGACGGTAAAAAATCTGTGCTCGGTAGTCGGCGAAAGGGACCCGCAAGAAATTCTGGCTAAGGTGGAGCGCTGGAGGGAGCTCCGGGAACAGCGAACGAACGCGCACGCGGCGCTTCGGATAACCGAGAAACGCGTTCCGGAAGAAGCGTTGCGCCGGGAACGGGAACATCTTGCGGACGAAGCGGCGCGTTTGGAGCAGGAACAAGCGCAAATTTCTCCCTCCTCCATGGACCCCAACCTCCTGGATCAAGAGATCCGGGAGCTCGGAGCCGTGGTGGACAAAGCAGAACCTTCGCTGGTCTCGATGAAGACGGCGGAGAGCGGGGGAGGTGATCCGATGTATGCGCTTCTCGAGGCGGCGGCCGAAGCCGTGGAACAGAAACCCTTGGAAGTGCTGGCCCAATGCCAAAAGGCCATGGATGCAAACCTTCTCGCGATCACGGATCGGAAATTCATCGGGATCCAAGTCCAGGGTTCCGGTTTTTGCGCGTTGGTCGCCGCTTCCGGGATCCCGGTTTTGTGGCCGGAACTGGATTCACATCAGAAGGCCCTGTCGCACTTCTGCGTTCAATTCACGCTTTGGCAACTCCTGGCGGGCTTGCGCCCCATGCCCTTCGTGGTCGATCTCGTCTCGGCGCCGACGGACGCGGTGACGGTAAAGGTCACGCTTTCGGCGGCACGGCACCTCGCGAAGAAAGCTCAGGTGGTGGTACTGGCTCCGTAAGCTTGAGGAGTTTCGCTTTGCAATCTCCGGCCCGTCCTTCCTGGAGATCTTTGAGTGCCGCGTCCAGTTCCGCCCGCTGCGTTCCGAGCACCGAGATGGCCTCGTTCAGTTTCTCGCCGAACGTGATTAGCAGGTCGTTTTTCCTCAAGCGCACCTGCTGGGGAATCGCCCCGCGGGAAATCGCCTGTAGCTTTTGCGACATCGCATAGAGCGGCCCGGCGATGCGGTGGCTGAAGAAAAGACCCAACAACCCGATGAAAATGGCTTCCCCGACGGTCGTGAAGACCACCGTAGTGAGAAAGAGTTTGTAGCTTTGCCGCAAAAGATCGTCCGTGAGCAGGTATTCGGGGATGTATCCGGCCATCCGATAAAAGGTTTCCCGGGAGTAAAAATAAACGAGCGCGCTGAAATACGCTGCGTTGATGACCCCGACAATGGCGAGCAGCAGTGCGAAGTTCCATTGCAACTTCTTGTCGAGGAAGAGATAGTTCCGAAGTTTCCGCCGCCTGAATTTCTGCCAAAAGGTGAGAGATCCGCCAGGGGCACTTTCAGTCGAGTTCATGATTCCTTAATCCTTGTCCAAGTCTGCGGAAGGGGTCAAGAAAACGTTTGCCCGGACGGGAGCGTGGCTTCCGCGGAGCGATGCTTTATTCGGAGCCGGCGGCCGACCAGATGAGCGGGCAAGAGAACGTTCCCGGGACGCGAACGGTGACGCGGCGAAGCATTCGCCCCCGGTCGAATCTCGCATTTACGCGAATCAGCGCGATAAAATCCTGAATGCATTGACCTTCTTTCCAAGAAAAGGCGCCCTCGGAGACTAGGAAACAAATACATAATTAAGCTAAGTTTTCATTAATTCGATACAAAGTTGCTTTAACTTTCTTGACTCCGGAGGAGCTCTTCCCTTACCCTTTTATGGTCGTCCCTCACCTTCGCTGGGCTCATTCGTATATTCCCTCTCATCGGTGAGAAAAAAGATGAAGGACCTTTTTAAGGGCACTAAAGGGAAGAAACGTCGTGAACAATAAAAACAGGAACAACGTTCGCAAGCTCCGAGAGCAGCTTTTGATGAGCAAAGCCGAGTTGGCCAAAGCCGCGGGACTTTCGGTTCTGACCGTGGACCGCGTGGAGCGCGGCGAGGAATGTCGGGTGGCTACGAAACGCAAGATCATCAAAGCCTTGGGCCTCAACCTCGGGGACAAGAACCGGGTATTCGGGCACTAGGCGGGAAGGAGATCACGTGTTCGGCGGCAGCAAAAACCTGGTCGGGATCGATATCGGATCCAGCTCCATCAAACTGGTGGAGGTCAAGCGGGGGAAAAAGGGAATCTCCCTCGTTCACTTCCGGATGGTGCCCCTGCCGTCCGAGACGATCGTGGACGGCGCCATCATGAACGCCGCAGCCGTCGTGGAGGCTCTCAACGAGCTTCTCGCCCAGGAGAGGATCAAGACAAGGGACGTCGCCACGAGCGTTGCGGGGCACTCCGTGATCGTAAAGAAGATCAAACTCCCCCAAATGAACGAACAGGAATTGGAGGAGTCGATCCAGTGGGAGGCGGAGCAGTACATTCCCTTTGACATCAACGACGTGAATATCGCCGTACAGATCCTCGGCAACGACGAGCAGGACGTCGGACAAATGGATGTTCTTCTGGTGGCGGCCAAAAAAGATCTCATCAACGACTACACCGCCGTATTGACCGAGGCGGGGCTCAATCCTCTCATCATGGACGTCGATGCCTTCGCGATCGAGAACATGTTCGAGGCCAATTACGGCGTCCAGGAGGGCCAGACGATCGTTCTGGCCAACATCGGCGCGAGCACGATCAACCTGAACATTCTGAAGAACGGCGTTTCCACGTTCACCCGCGACATTTCCATGGGCGGAAACCAATTCACGGAAGAGATCCAGAAACAGCTCAACGTGAGTTACGAGGAAGCGGAATCGTTGAAATTGGGCGGCGAACTCGGCGGCCCTTCGGACACGACGGATGCGGTGATCCCACAGGAGGTGGGAGGCATTATCCGCTCGGTTTCCGAAGCCCTGGCGGGCGAACTCCAGAGATCCCTCGACTTCTTTTCAGCCACGGCGGGGGAAAGCCGGATCGCCAAAGCGTACCTGTCGGGGGGCAGCTCCAAGGTGCCGGGGCTACCCGCGGTGATGGAAGCGAAGCTCGGGATTCCGGTAGAGATCGTGGATCCTTTCAAAAACATCCAGATCGACGAAAAGAACTTCAACGTCACTCACATCAAAGAGGTGGCGCCCGCGACTGCCGTGGCCGTGGGGTTGAGCTTGCGATACGTGGGTGACCGATGATCCGGATCAACCTGCTTCCCACCAAGGCCACGCGCAAGAAGGAGAGCGTGATCTTCCAGTTGGTTTCCGCGGCCGTCGTGATCGCCGTGGGACTGGGAGTCTGCTGGTTCGTGAATCGCTCCAAACAGAGCGAGATCGACAACGAACAAGTGAACATCAACGACCTCCAGGCCAAGATCAACCAACTCCAAGGCATCATCAAGCAAGTGGAGGATTTCAAGCAGAAGAAGAGGGACCTGAACGCCAAAATCGACACCATCAAGAAGCTCAACCAGCAACGGTCGGGCCCGGTCAAACTGATGGAGGAATTCACCTACGTGGTGCCGCGGAAAGCCTGGGTCACGACGTTCCGGGAGACAAACAAGCAGTTGACTCTGGAAGGAGTGGCTGCGGACGGGGCCGTCGTGGCCGATCTGGTCGATAACCTTCGGGGCTCCAAGTACTTCCAGGACGTGCAGCTGATCCAGGTCCAAAGCGGGGACGCGAGCGGAAAGAAGGCCCAGCGCTTCAGCATCAACTGCAGGGTGGATTACACGCCGCCGGGGAAAATCTGATGAACAAGATCCTGGACTTCATCTCCAAGCAACCGATCGCGGTGAAATCCGCGATTCTTGTTGCGGTGCTGATAAGCATGGCGGTGGTTGAATATCGGGTCCTGTACGTCCCGCTGAACGCGACACACAAGGATCTTCAGAAGAGGAGGGACGAGCTCCAAGTGAAGCTCTTGGAGAACCAGGCTGTGGCGGACAATCTTCCGCTGTTCCAGGAGGAAGTGAACGTCCTGAACGAACAACTGAAACAGGCCGTGTCGCTTTTGCCCAACGAAGCCGACATCCAGGCGATTCTTCGCCAACTTTCCAATCTCGCACGGAAGAGCAATGTGGAAATGCACCTCTTCAAGCCCGGCTCGGTCGTAAGCCGGGGGTTCTATAACGAGATCTCCATGGACCTGCGGCTGGAGGGAACCTTCAACGACATCGCCATGTATCTGGATCAATTGGGCAGATTGAGCCGCATCATCAACGTACAAGATCTGTCCTTTTCGAACCAACACCAAGAAGGACGCGTCATGCGCATGACGATCGATTGCCGTGCCACGACCTTTATGTTCCGGGGAGGCGCGGGATGACGGCACGTCTCTCATTCCCGGCCTTGCTGTTGATGATGATGTTTTTGGTCACGAGCGGTTGCAAGGAGGAGCAAAAATCGCAGCTCGCCAAAGCGCCCCCGCAAAAACCGGCGGCCAAGCCGGCACCGGCCAAGAGTGCGGAGACCGAAATGCCGTCGCTGTTCGACCGGTCCACGGAGGAATACTCGTACAATCCGATCGGGAAGAGGGATCCGTTTCTTCCATACAGCGAGGAAGCGGTGATCGAAGACGTGAACCAACCGAAATCCCCGCTGGAACGATATCCACTCGAGCAACTCAAGGTGACCGCAATCGTTTGGGGGATCTCCGATCCCCGAGCGTTGGTCCAGGCTCCGGACTCGCAAAGCTATATCGTCCGGAAAAATATGAGGATCGGGATCAATCGGGGCCGCATCTCCAAGATCACGCGGCGGAGTTTATACGTGGAAGAGGAGTACCGGGATCCGACCGGCAAGCTTGTGGTGAACGAGCAGAATCTGGAAATCCGTCCCGAGGAAAAGAAGGAAGGCGAAGCTCAGATGAAGATGAGTGACGAATGATCTATGGTGTCGGGGAGGTAATGTGACGATGGTCAAACGAATACTTGGATGGACCGCCGGCCTGGCGTTGGCTTTTTGGATGGGTTGCGGCGGGGTACCCGCTCCAAAAACGGCATCCGAAGCCGCGTCCCCCGCGGGGCCTAATGCCCTGTCCTCTATGGATGTGAAGGAGGACGGAGGAGTCACGAAGATCATGATCGCCGGCTCTCAGCCGATGTCTCCCAACATTTTCAAGCTCACGGAACCGGACCGCATCATTATCGACCTCACCAATACGAAGTTGGGAACCGTGACGGGCCCGATCCAAGTGAACAAAGGAGGGGTCAATCAGATCACGGTGGACCAGTTCGACGACGGTACCGGCTCTTTAAGCCGCATCGTCGTGGGATTGAACGAACCCCTGGAGTACCAGGTTGAATCCGATCGAAACGCTCTCACGCTCAAAGTGACCCGAGGAACCTCCCAACAGGAATCCTCGCTTCCCGCCAGCCCCCAGGCCGGGTTTCTTCCGTCGGCCCCCGGAATGGAAGCGACCTCGCCAGGAGTTGTGGAACCAACAGTGCCGGCGGCTTTGGAAGAACCGACCGCCAGCCGGTTGGATGACGTTCAGTACTCCTCTTCCCCGTCGGGTACGCTGATCACTCTGGTGACGAACGGAGCGGTCAAGGATTTCAATGATTTCTATCTCAAGAACCCCTCCCGCCTGGTTGTCGATCTCGCAGGCCTAAAGAACAAGTATGTCGGTGGCAAATCGGTTCCGCTGAATACGTCCGAAGTGAAAGGGATCCGTCTGGGAAGGTCGGGGGGAAAGCTCAGAGTCGCCATTGATCTCGCCTCAGACGAGAAGCCCGCGTACACGATGGATAAATCGGGCCATAACCTGATCATCAACGTTTCAGCGGTCGCCGCGCCGACGGAAACGGCGGCGGCGCCGGCACCCGAAACTTTGCCCACGGCGCCGCAGGAGGCTCCCGCGGTCAGCGAAGCCGTTCCGTCCCTGCCTCCCGTAGAAGCGGCCCAAGTTTCGGCCCCCGCACCTGCCGTAGAAGCAGCTCCGGCGCCGGCACCGGAAACGGCCCCCGAATTCGCGCCGATACCGGAAGCGAAAGCAGCAGGCCCCGTTTATGTCACGAGTCTCGCGTTTCGGCAGCTCAAGGATGCGAAAAAATCCCGCATTTCGATCGGTTTGAGCGGCTCCCAGGTGGATTACACATCCCGGGAAGAAGAGCCGGGGAAAGTCGTCGTGGAAATCTCCAACGCCAAGCTCAGGAAGAAGATCCTCAAACGCGAATTCAACACACGCGAGTTTGAAACCGCGGTGCTGAGCGTGACCCCGAGAGTCAACGCCAAGGCCCGCAAGGTCTCGTTTGTCGTTGCGCTGGAACAGCAGGTTCCGTACACCGTCTCGCAGGAGGGGGATGAAGTATACGTGGACGTGGATGTTCCTCCCCGAATTCTCCGCGCGCGCACGCCGGATTTGGCGCAGGCGCCGGCAGCGGAAGACCCGCAGGCGACGCCTGCCGAGGCGGTCGCCACGGCGGATACGAACGGAGGGAAAGGCTTGGGCGCGAGAGAATTGATCCTGGAGTCGGAGAAAATGGCCCCCGCCGAAGGTGCGCCTCCGTTGGGGAAGAGGGATTACCGCTACGTCAAAGAGTCGTTCATGAACGACGCCACGATCAGCAATGAGCCTCTCAGCGACATGGGGGCGATTCTTGCCGGCGAGGTCCAGGGCCGGAGGTTTACCGGCCGGCGGATCTCCCTCGACTTCAAGGACGCCGATATCCGCAGCATCTTCCGGCTTCTGGCCGACATCTCGAAGCTGAACCTCATCATCTCGGACGACGTGGGGGGACACGTGACGGTGCGCCTCGAAAACGTCCCGTGGGATCAGGCGTTTGCCATCATCCTGCAGACGAAGGGGCTTTGGTTCGAGAAGTACGGGAACATCGTACGAATCGCCCCGGCCGACAAACTGCGCGCCGAAAAGGAACTGGCGGCGGCGGCCGCGCGCGCGGCTCAGGCCGCGAAACCGTTGGACGTCCTCTTCAAGCCGGTGAGCTATGCGACGGCGGCGGACATGATGAAGCAGGTCCGAACGGTACTCACCGACCGCGGAACCGTGGACATCGACAGCCGCACGAACACGCTCATCATCAAGGACATCCGTGAGAACCTGGAGAAAGCGAAGCACTTGGTCGAGATCCTCGACACGCAGACGCCACAGGTTTCGATCGAATCGCGGATCGTGGAGGCCAACACCACGTATACGCGTTCCTTCGGGATCATCTGGGGCGGCCAGGCGAACTTCAGCTCCAAGACCGGGAACCCGACCGGCGTGTTCTTTCCGAACTCCGTGGGCCTTCAAGGTTTGGGCGCCGGCGCAGGTACGAAAAGCTTTTCAGGGCTCCCCGTGGCGCTCAATTACCCATCCCCCCTCGGGGTAAACGCCGGGATCGGGATCCGCCTGGGGAGCATCAACAACATCCTCGATCTGGATCTGGCGCTCGGCTTGTTGGAAACCGAGGGGCACGCGAAGCTGATCTCCAGCCCGAAAGTGACGGTGCTCGACAACGAAACCGCCAACATCCAGGCCGGGTCGAAAATCCCGTTCCTCACGCAGACGGCGAACGCCGGATCCAACGTGCGGTTTGAAGAAGCCACGACGTCGCTGGACGTCACGCCGCACATCACCAACGACGGCGCGATTTCGATGAAGATCGCCGCTACGAGGAACGAGCCCAATTTCGCCCAGTTGGTGCAAGGAAACCCGCTGGTGGACCAGCGAATGGCGACCACGAAAGTGCTGGTCAAGAGCGGAAACACAACGGTGTTGGGCGGTATCTATTCGATCCGAACGAGTTCCACGAAGGACAGCTTGCCCGGCGTGTCCAGCATCCCGATCATCGGCTGGCTCTTTCGGAACTACACCAAGGAGATTTCGAGGACCGAACTCTTGATTTTTGTGACGCCCCGGATCGTCGGCGACGAGCGGGAAGCCGTGAAAGACATACGCGGGTAAGGAGATGAACATGAGCAAATTTCAAGCAGCGTCACTCTTCATACTGGTCGGCTTGTTCGCGGGTGGGTCGTGCGGCAAGGCCAGCCTCGGGTTTCAGGCACCCGATGGCTCGACCGTCACCCTTTCGGAATCTCAGACGATCACCCTCACGCAGACCCAGGATGTGATCTTCTCCGCGACGGTGAGGGATAGCTTGGATAGCCCGCTGAACGGCATCGAAGTGATCATTACATGCGTGACAAGCGCGGGCTCCGGATGCGACCTTTACGACTCGGCAACCGGCGACATTTCCGATGCCTCGACACTTGTGCTTCAGACTAGTTCCAAGTTCACGACCGACAGCTCGGGACGGAAGCAACTCCGGGCGCGGCTGGTGCCCCCGGGGAATCTCGGAGTCACGACCTACGACGCGACCATCTCGGCGGACATCCACGTCGACTCGAAGCAGACCACGATTACCGTGGAGTGAATCCGGGGCCAGTGGTACGCTGACCGCGTGCCGGACGGAGCCGAAGCCAATCTCAAGAAATATACTGAGCAGCTGGCGCAGGATCCGAAGTCCCGCGCCTTCGTGCCCTTGGCGGACCTGTATCGCCAACTCGGGCGTTACGACGAGGCGATCGCCGTGGCCACGGATGGCCTTAAACAATACCCGCATTATGTGGCCGGGAAGATGGCTCTTGCACGGGCGCATTACGAAAACGGCGATGCCGACCAGGCACAGGAACTTCTGGAGAACGTCCTCGCCACGGCCCCCGACAATCTCCTGGCCAACCGAATTCTGGCCGAAATTTGCGCCCAGAAAGGGGACAAAGACCGGGCCCGCGTGGCGATCCGGCGCATCCTTTCCGTGGACGCCGCCGACAAGCACTCCAACGATCTTCTGAAGTCGCTGGAAACTTCGCCCAAAGCTGCGGCGAAAGCGGCTCCAGCGCCGATTCCATCCGCCCCGACTCCGCCCACTCCGCAGGCCCTGACGCCACAGGAGGTTGTCGTCGCCGTTCCGGAATCGGATCCTGTCGGGACCGCCATGGGCGAGGGTGTCCGGACGGTCACGGTGGCCGAGTTATATCTTCGCCAGGGGCACACTACCGAGGCCCTGGAAGTCTATCGTGAGCTGGCGATCCGGGAGCCGGGGAACGATGCCTACACGGACAAAGTCCGGCAACTGGAGGGGCGCGTGGTACGCCGCCCTGCGGCGCCGGATCCGCTCGCGGGAAAACGCCGGGTACTTGAAACCCTTTTGGCCCGCATCGGTGAACGTCGGAGGAACGCATGAACTTTGAAGACCAGCTCAAGACGCTTCTTGCACAGGTCGAAGGGGCCCAGGCGGCCGTCCTCATGGGATTCGACGGTATTCCCGTGGCCGAGGTGAAGGAGAGCGAGCCAAGCTTCCCCTTGGCCGACGTCATGGTGGAGTGCAGTCGTCTCTTGGCCGACGCGATCAAGATCTCCGAGGGGAATCAGCTGGGCGCACTGACCGAATTTCTCTTCTCCGCGGGGGAGTACAGGATCGTTCTTCGGGTGTTGAACGCTAGCTACTTCGTAGGTCTGGTTTTGCGCTCCGACGCGAACCTGGGAAAGGGCCGTTATCTTCTCCGGAAGAATTCGGCGGAATTGGCATCGTCGCTGTAACCAAAGCCGCATTTTGGAATTCTCGCAACGGTGGACAAAGAGCTCCGCAGCCTATAAAAATGAGCACTTGTGAATCTCCGGGAACTTAAAGAAATTTTTCGCCTGGTCGAGAAGACGGACTTTACGGAGGTGGAGATCGCGCAGGAGGACTGGAAGCTTCGCATCGAGCGCGGCAAACAGCCCACGGTCGTAACTCAGCCGTATCCCGCCTTTGAATTGAGGACCCAGCAAACGTCTCCGGCCGCCGAGACGCCTCCCGCACAGGTTGCCGAGTCTGCCGCCGCAGAGGCTCCCAAAGTGGCCGTGGCAGCAGAAAAGGCGGGTTTTGTCGTAACCTGCCCCTTCGTAGGGACGTTTTATCGTGCCCCGTCCCCAGGCTCGCCGCCGTACGTGGAAGTGGGACAGACCGTCAAGAAGGGGCAAACGCTGTGCATCGTCGAGGCCATGAAGCTCATGAACGAACTCGAGTCCGATTACGACGGGCGGGTTGCCGAGATCTACGTGGAGAACGCAAAGCCGGTTGAATTTGGAGCGAAACTGTTCCGCATCGAGCCTCTGCGTTAACGGATGTTCAAGAAAATTTTAATCGCCAACCGGGGGGAGATAGCCCTCCGTATCATCCGGACCTGCAAGGAAATGGGAATCCGCACGGTGGCGGTTCACTCGGAGGCCGATCATGAATCGCTGCACGTCAAGCTGGCGGACGAGTCGGTCTGCATCGGCCCGCCGGAGGTCCGCGAAAGTTATCTGGCGGTCCCGAAAATCCTGAGCGCCGCGGAAATCACGAATGCCGACGCCATCCACCCCGGCTACGGCTTCCTTTCCGAAAACGCGGAGTTTGCGAACATCTGTCGTAAATGCGGGCTGACGTTCATCGGCCCAAGCCCGGAAAACATCAACCTGATGGGGGATAAGTTGCGGGCGCGCGCGGCCATGAAGAAAGTCGGCCTTCCCATGCTGGAAGGGATCGAAGTCGACATTGAGGACCCGAAGAAAGCCGCGGAGTCGGTGGAGGGGATCGGTCTCCCGGTGATCGTCAAGGCCACGGCGGGGGGGGGAGGGAAGGGGATCAAGATCGTCCGGTCGATCGACCAGCTCCTAAACACGCTTCGGGCGGCCAAATCCGAAGCGCTGGCGGCGTTCGGCGATTCCCGCGTGTACGTCGAAAGATATCTCGAGAGCGCCCGCCATATCGAGTTTCAAGTGGCCGGCGATCAATTCGGGAACGTGATTCACCTGGGGGAGCGCGATTGTTCCGTTCAGCGCCGGTATCAGAAAATCTTGGAGGAGTGCCCGTCCCCGGGGGTCACGCCCCAGGTCCGGGAGAAGATGGGCGCGATCGTGACCAAAGCCATGCGCCAAGTCGGGTACCAGAACGTAGGCACCGTGGAATTTCTGATGGATTCGGAGCAGCGTTTCTATTTCTTGGAAATGAACACGCGCATCCAAGTCGAGCATCCCGTTACGGAGGCCGTCACGCGAATCGATCTCGTAAAGCTGCAGATTCGGCTGGCGGCGGGAGAGCCGTTGCCGTTTCGCCAGAAGGACATCGTTTCCCGGGGGCACGCCATCGAGATGCGGATCAACGCGGAGGACCCCGAGAAGTTCTATCCTTCCGCGGGAAGGATCGTGGCGTTCCACACGCCCGGGGGGCTCGGCGTGCGCGTCGAGTCCGGCATTTACGCCGGATATACGATCAGCACGCACTACGATTCCATGATTGCCAAGCTGATCGTCTACGATGTGGACCGGGAGTCGGCGATCTTAAAAGGCCTGGCGGCGTTGGACGAATTTTTGGTGGAGGGAGTGCACACGAACATCCCGCTGCACCAAAGAATCCTGTCCAGCGAAGAGTTCCGAAAAGGCCAAACAAATGTACGATTCTTAGATAACTTATTGAAACCAAAGGTGTAATTATTGTTACTTTCGTAACTTTTGTTAGATTGGTGACGTGAAATCGCCTATAATGGAGAATTAGGGCTCGGGGTCTTCTTTGACATTCAACCGCAACAAAAGCCTGACCAAGGCGCAGAAGCTCCTCCAGAAGGGAAAGATCAACGAAGCGATCGCGGAGCTTCAAACCGTGGTCGACAACGATCCTTCGGACGTCCGGACTCTGCTCCGGATCGGGGACCTCTATGCGAAAATCGGGAACATTGAGGCGGCGTGCGACACGTATCATCAAGTCGGGGAGCGATACGCTAAAGACGGCTTCTTCCTGAAGGCCGTCGCGGTTTTTAAACAGATTCTCAAGCTGGACCCCGCGTTGATCCGGGTCTACGTCCGGCTTGCCGAGCTCTATCAGCAACTGGGCCTCAACAGCGAGGCGATGAAGCAATACCAGGTGGTGGTCCGCCACTACGAGAGCCAGGGATTGAAGAAAGAATCCCTCGACATCCTGAGGAAGATGTCGGACCTCGATCCGGAGAACACGGCGAGCCGCGTGAAGCTGGCGGAACTGTACGTCCGGGAAGGGCACGCGGAAACCGCTTCGGACCAGTTTAAGGGAATCACCTCGGACCTGGCCAAGAAAGGGAATACACAGGACCTGGTCAGGGTCTACGAGAAGATGGAGGGCCTCGGCCTCCTGACCGAGCCGATGAAGATCGAGCTCTGTGAGATCTACATCAAGGTGGGGGAACCGAAGAAGGCGCTGACGAAACTGCAGGACCTCTTCCGTGAAAAGCCAAAGAGCCCCGCGGTGCTTGAACTTCTGGCGCGCACGTTCATCGACTTGCAGCAACCGGAGAAGTCCAAGTCGGTTTATTCCGAATTGGTCAGGGTGTTTGAAGAACAAGGCGCGCCGCTGGAGCGTGACCGGATCATGGCCAAGCTCCGCACCCTCGGGGTCTCTTCGATTGCTACGGCTTCCCCCCGGCCGGCGGAAGAGGCGCCCGCCGGCGAGGACGAGTCGTTCGACGCTCCGACGGTCGAGATGCGTGCGGTGGAGCTTTCCCCGGAGACAGCACCGGGCAGAGTGACTCCCCCCGCGCCTCCGGGTGAAGCGTCCGGTGCGACGCCGACAAAGGCGCTTCAGGAGGTCGAGATCTTCCTTAATTACGGCCTTGTGGAGAAGGCATGCCAGATCCTGGCACCGGCTGTGGTGGCCGATCCGGGAAACCAAGAGCTGCGCGCCAAACTGAAGGCGTGCTATCTGGAAAAAGGCGATCCCGCCGGGCTCTTGGAAGTCCTGAATCGGGCGGCCGTCACAGCGGAACGGCTGGGCAGATCCGCGGTGGCGTCGGCCATTCGCGCTGAAATCGGTTCTCTCGGTCCCGCTGTGGTTCCGGACACGATGGAGAGAATACCCGCCGTCGAGTCGCACACGACGGAGATCATTTCGGAAGAGGATCTCGAGTTGGCGGAGCTGGAACTGGACGGATCCGTCAACGTCGAAATCGTGGACGATCAGATCGAGGAGCTGAAGGCCGCGGCTCCATCCGAGCCGGCGGGAAAAGCAGAGGCGCCCGAGATGGTGGTGTTGCCGCTGGCGGCCCCATTGGAGGAACTCGCCTCCGCCAAGCCCGAGGCGGGAGTGGAGGTTTCGCCGGAAGGCGAATTTGAGCGTCCCGAACTTCCTCCGGATCAGAATCTGGAACTATCGGAACTCCGGTTTGAGGAGGAATCGGTACCGATCGAAGAGGCGGCCGACATCTTCTCCGAAAAACTTCTGGATGAGATTCCCGCCGAAACCCCGCCTGCGGAAGCGGAACAGCCGTCCCTGGAAGCGGCACCGGGCGCAGCTTCGCAGGAGGTGAGTTTCTCCACCATGGAGCGTGCTTCCGGGGCGCAGATGCCCGAGGAGGAACTCGTACTGGAAGATGAAATCCCTTCGACGCCGGCTCCCGAGAAAAAGATTCTCGAGCCCCTCGCGGAGCCGGCGCCGTCTAAAATCGGACCGAAAGAGCCTCGGGAACCCGTGCAGGCCAAGGCCGCATCTGAACCCGTTTTCGTCGGTGAGCCAGCCTCCGAAATCCCTCTGATCGTGGAAGAGGAACCGGCGATCGAGGAGCCCGGCCCCGCGCCCAAGCCGGCGATCCCCGTCTTTTTCCCGAAGCCGCCGGTGGTAGCGGAAGAGGAGAGCACCTGGTCGGTGGAAATGGAAGAGGCACAATTCTTCGTGAGCCAAGGCCTCCTGGACGAGGCGCAGGAGGTGTACGAGACGATCCTGGAGACCGATCCCTCGTTCACCCCAGCAAAAGAGAAACTCGCGGAGCTGAAAGCCCTCCGGCCGTCCAAGGCAACGGTGCGCCCGGACGGCGAAGGCCCGGAGCGTCGCGAAGCCCCCCGAAAGCCGAAGGTCCAGATCCCGACGGAAGAGCCCAGGCCGGCTTCCAAGAGCACCGAGCGCGTTTTGCGCGAACAAAAACAGGCCGAAGGTGAGCCTTACTTCGATCTAGGCAGCGAGCTTCAGGACGAGATCCACGAGCTGGAAGAGGACCTGGCCCGGAAAAAAACGGACGACGAAGAGGAATACCTGAGCCCCGAAGAGGTGATCTCGGAATTCAAGAAGGGGGTCCAGCGGACGGTTTCCAAGACCGACTATCAAACGCACTATAACTTGGGTATCGCCTATAAGGAGATGGGCCTTCTCAATGAAGCGATCTCCGAGTTCGAGCTGGCGTCGAGCAGCCCCAAGATGACGATCGACTGCGCGTCGATGATCGGGCTTTGCCTGATCGGCAAAAGGGACTACGAGGCGGCCATCGACGTGTATCGCAAGGCCCTGGCGCGCACGTCTCCGCAGTCCGCCGAGGCCCTGGGGCTTGCCTATGAACTCGCGGAGGCCTACCTGGGGTTCGGAAAACTGCACGATGCCTACAAGCTTTTCGCGAGAATCCGCGACGTGGACCCGGGTTTCCGGGATGTCCGGCGCAGGGCCCGTGAGCTTGAGGCCGACCTGGGCGCTTCGGCGCCGCATCCGTCCAGCCCCGAGAAGAAAGAGGCCGAAGAGAACTCAAAGGTGAAAATTTCGAATAAGAAGAATAAGATCTCCTACATCTAATGGGTTACCTCGAATTCTACGGGCTGGAGCAGGAACCGTTCTCCAACGCGCCCGTCAGCAAGTTTTACTTCAACTCCGAACAGCACGTTCAGGCCCTTCTGCGCCTGAGGCGCGTGGCGGATCAAATGAAGGGATTGGCGATCCTCGTGGGAGACGTCGGGGCGGGAAAAACCACGCTGGCCCGGAAGATGCTGGACTCCCTTTCCGAGGACCAATATGAGGCGGCCCTGTTGGTGATCATCCACTCGGGGATCTCCGCGCATTGGTTGCTCCGCCGGATCGCGCAGCAGTTGGGCGTGCAGAATCCGGCGGAAGAGAAGTTGCAGCTCCTGAGCCAGCTCTACCGACGGCTTCTTCAGATCGCCGATCAGGGAAGAAAGGCGGTAGTGCTGATTGATGAGGCGCAGATGCTCCAGACCCGCGAGCTGATGGAAGAGTTTCGCGGGCTCCTGAACCTGGAGATCCCGGAACGGAAGCTCATTACGTTCATCTTCTTCGGCCTGCCCGAGATCGAGGAGAATATGAAGCTCGACCCGCCCTTATTGCAGCGGGTCACTTTGAAGTGGCGGCTGGACTCGATGAGCGAAACCTCATCCCGCAAGTACGTGGAACACCGCCTTGCGTTGGCCGGGGCCAGGAAACCCATCTTCAGCGATGGTGCGATGGACGCCATTTACCGGTTCTCGCACGGGATCCCGAGGCTGATCAATACGATCGCCGACAACGCCCTTTTCGAGGGGTACATCCTCAAGGCGGACGCGATCCCGCAGGAAGTGATCGAGAACATCGCCGTGGATCTGGGCCTATCCCCCTATCGGAAGCGGGAATTGAGGGTGGTGAATACGATCGAGGCACTTGAGGGGTTCGACGAGGAGCCCAAAGGCTTCGAAGATGCGCCGGACGAGCCGACGGCAAAGCAGTTTGAACGCGAGGCACCGAACCAGGATCAGGATATTGATGCTATTCTTTCCGGACTCGACGACAAACTCTAGACGGTAACAGCGAGTTCCGTGATCCCTTATTTTACGATTCCCACTTATAGGCTGGGGCCTTTGGAATTCAACGCATTCGGCGCGTTGGTGACCACCGGCTTTCTTCTCGGCTCGTGGCTCGCCGTGCGCCGAGCACGGATCGTCGGCCTCGCGTTGGGGCCCATGCATGACATCGCGCTTCTTTGCTTGATCTTCGGATTCACGGTTTCCCACGTCGTGCACATGGTGGCGTATCACCCTCGTTTGCTGCTCGATCAGCCGTGGCTGATCCTCAAAGTTTGGGCGGGAATCTCCTCGTTCGGCGGGTTTCTGGGCGCGGGAGCCGCAATGTGGATCTACGCCCGCAGGAAGGGACTCCCGTTCCTGAAGTACGCGGATGCGCTTCTGTTCGGCCTGACCCCCGGCTGGCTTTTCGGACGTTTGGGCTGTACCACGGCACACGATCACCCGGGGCGATTGACCGATTTTTTCCTCGCGGTGCGCTACCCGGGCGGGCCGCGGCACGACCTGGGCTTGGACGAGGCCCTGTGGACTCTGGCACTGATTGCGTTGGTGTACTTCTTGGGACGCAAGCGGAAGGCGGAGGATCCGCCGCCCGGTACGATCCTGGCCGCCACTTTAATCGCGTATGGCATTCCGCGGTTTTTGTTCGATTTCCTGCGGGCAACGGACCTTCCCGGCTCCGACGCGCGGTATTTCGGCCTGACACCCGCTCAATACGGCTCGGTAGCGATCATTGTTCTGGGGGCCTACTTGTTCCGTAAGATCAGAGGCGGTAAGCCGGCCGGATGAACGGAACCCGGCCGACGGGCCAACCTGCCGTTCTTGGGGTTTTTCAACACTTTGCTAATTCCTCCTCCGGTACGGAAGGCGGACGGGAAATCCGCAGGTTCGCGGATTAACGTAAGTCGGGTATATTCGGAAATTCATGGACCGGCTGGCGTTCCTTCGGAAGCGGATGGCGTGGGTTTGTTGGATTGCGGCGGCAGGCGTTGCGGACTCGGTCTGGCTCCTTCTTCTCCATCAATCCAAGAATCTCCCGTCGATCTGCGCGGTGTCGTCACGGATCAGCTGCGAAATCGTCAGGACCCCTTTCTATTCCCGGTGGTTCGGCGTTCCCGTCCCCGTATTCAGCATCCTCTTCTATGTCTTCGTTCTTCTGCTCGCCGCGTCGGCACGGAACAAGGAGGAGGTCGAGATCGACCGGCCCGTCATCTACCTCTGGCTTTTTTCGTTACTCGCTCTCGCGTCCACCGTCTACATGGGGTGGGTCTCCGTTTTCGTGCTCAAAGCGCTCTGCCCCTTCTGCGCCGTGCTCTACTTGGTGAGTTTTGCGTATGCATGGACGGCGACCCGGGCTTTGCGGAAGGTGTCAAGGCCGTGGCTAGGCGTGGTGTTCGGCGATCTTGCGACCTCCTATCGATCCCCCTGGATTCTGGGGGCCGTCATCGCCGGGATCGCTGCGCTGTTTCTCGGCCCGCGGCTTTTCAAGGAACAACCTTACGTGGAGAAGGAGCGCCGCGAGATCGCCCCGGTGGCGAACCGCTCCTTGGGAGCCCCCAACGCTCCGATCACGTTGGCGTGTTTCAGCGACTTTCAGTGCCCCTATTGCCGCGTCGCGGGGGAGGTCCTGGAGCAGGTGGAGGCCTTGGAGCGAGGGAGAGTGAAAGTGATCTATAAATTCTTTCCCCTGGATGAAAGCTGCAATCGGGCCGGCGGCAGTCACCCACTGGGCTGCAAAGCCGCATTGGCGGCGTACTGTGCAAGCGCGGAGAATCGGTTCTGGCCGTATCACGACCTCTTGTTTTCGGTGCAGGATTTGCTCAAAGAAGCGGATTTCGTCCCGTTCGCCCGTTCTTTGAACCTGGATCTTCCGGCCTTCGAGCGGTGTTTGGCCGACCCCGCCTCCCTGGAGGCGATCCGCAAGGATATCGAGGAAGGGATCCGCCTTGGTGTCAACGGGACCCCCACCGTCTTTATCAACGGGCAGCGGTATACGGGACCGCTCACCGTGGCCGCCATCGAGGAGTTCATTCCGCGGTGACGGCGGATTGTTTTTGGGTTGTCAGCGGGGAGGCGTCCCGATAATTACCCGGACACTCGCCATGATTGACGAAGATTCCAGGAACACTTCATATACTTTGGAAAGGGCGGAATGATGTGGAAAAGAGCCGAAGGTAGCACCGGCCAGTTACTCCAGTTGTGCGTAGGGTATTTTGTCTTCTACGTCATACAAGGCGTGGCCGTGAAATACTTCTTGGGACCCGCGGCTCAAGGGTATCAGGCGATGAAAGAGCTGGAGTTCCTGGTCTACAACACGACGTCGTCCCTGCTGATCGTGTTGGTCATCGCTCTTCCCCTCGGTTGGTACAGGATCGCATCGAACCGCCACTTCCAATGGGGCTCGCTTCGAATCCCCGCGGAGCTCCTGTACATCGTTCCGTCCGGTATCTGCACGGCCGTCGTGATCCCGACGACGACGCTGATGTACACCCTTCCGATCTCCGTCATGGTGGCCATGGTGATCATGCGGGGAGCCGTGATCGTCATCAGCCGTTTCGTGGATTTCGTGCAGATTCACCAAGGAATCCTGAAAAAGAAGGTCTATTGGGAGGAAAACGCGGCGGTCGTGTTTGCCCTCCTGGCGGTTGCCACGAATCTTTTCTTTCGCCGTGAGGCGGGGGCATTCGACTTCATCCGTTCATTCCCCGCGATGATGATTTTGGGAAGTTACATCCTGGCCTATACGCTTCGCATATACATCATGAACTACTTCAAGAACACGCGTGCCGCGGGAGTAAAGCAGGAC
>JAZDIZ010000015.1:0-29289 GCA_043804515.1 Pseudomonadota bacterium
CTGCAACGGCCTTTCAGGTTCCAGAACCTCTCCATGGCTTGCCGGGTCTCTTCGGTGATCGGGAACCTCACTTCGCTGATCTCCGCCGTGATGGGCCGGACGGTCTCGGACGTAAGGGGTCTTTCAGGAGCCTCTCTCAGAAGGACCTTCTCGGTCTCTCGCTTACTCAACCCCTCAATCCGGCTGATCAGGGATTCCACTCTCTCCGTAGGAAAGGGTCTTTCTTCGGCCCGCTCCTCCGCCCGGAGATGTCTTTCCGCCATAGCCGCCTGGGTTAACGTGAGTTTTCCTCTTTCCAGGGCCGTTTTTGCCTCATCGCTTCGAAACATGAGGCGCATAGCTGAAATCCGCTCGTAAGCCTGGTTTTCGCTGTAGCCCAAGGCTCTTTGGACGTAATCCCACAAGGACCCATAGCCCTCCTCAGCGAAGAGCTTTCTTCGTTCGACCTCATGAAGGTGGTTAAGAAGCTCTAGCGTCGTTTGTTGCTCCTTCTTGGCCAACTCGATTGTCCGCTGGTGAAGATCGGAATTCGTAAGCGATTCAAGATTCGCGGAAATGGCCATGGCGTTCTCCCTTTTGGGGAGACCCTAGCACCTGTTTTCTGACGCGTTCCTTGGCGTCTTGGAGCGACGATTTCGATGAGAAATCGAGATCTTCATGAAAGAGACGATTGCGTGCGATCGACGGCAGATACGCGCGGAATAAGAGCCTTATAGCGGCGAGCATTTTGGAGAGGGAAGATATGGATTCAAATCCGTCAAGAAAAAAGAACAGAAAAAAAGCACTCTCGCGCAATATTTGTTCGCAAAATTTCGGGATTTTTTCAACAACCTTACCGGTAAGGTTGCCCGACGAATCTCCCCTCTAAACAACCGCTGAGACTTCTGAAGGTCGTCGGCCGACCGACGAGGGGTCGCCGACTCCGTCCACCATCACCTGCTCCCAATTCATCTCCCCCTAATCAACTTCTGACATGCCTTCCGAAAACTCCTAGATCCATTATCGAAACCATTTCGACCCTAAAGATTGGGTTTTTCAGCAACCTGTTAATCCTTAAGCCTTAATCCTTTCCTTGGTGGGATCTCCGATATGCGATTTGAGGCTTGGGCCAGAAATCGCTTGAAAAGGGAGGGGACAAACCAGTACGAAGGGCTGTGCCGCGGCTCGTTGAAGTTGTATTCCCGCTGCCGATCGATTCCACATTCACCTACGATCTCCCCGAGGAATCCGAGAATGTCGAAATCGGATCGCGCGTCCTGGCGCCTTTCGGAAAACGTCTTTTGACCGGATATGTCGTGGGCCTTCCGGATGAGGCGGGCGAGTTCGAACGAAAGACAATCGAGAGCGTTCTGGACGATCAACCGCTGTTGACACCGGGTCTTCTGGATCTGACGCGGACCATGTCCAAAATGTACGGCTCGTCGCTCGGCGAAGCGCTTGTGACGCTTCTGCCGCCGGGACTCGTGCGACAGACGCGGCGGCGGATTCTGGCGGAGAAGAGGGAAGGGGCTCCCGATGGCGCGAAGGAGAAAGACCTCCTGGAAAAGATCCGCAAAGGTCACGGCCTGGATTTCGTGGCGGCGGTTCGGAGAAACCCGAAAAACGCCGCGCTGCTACGCTCCCTTCAAAAAGAGGGATGGATCCGGATCGAGGCGGTCCTCCGGAAAGAGCGGGCCCGCGTTCGCAAAGACCCTCTTGAAACCGGCTCCGCGGCGTTCGCTCACGCTCCCCGGCTTGAGCTGACGTCGGAACAGGCCGAGGCCGTCCGAAAGCTGAGCAACGCGCTGGTTTCCAGGACGTTCAGTTCCTTCCTTCTGCACGGGATCACGGGAAGCGGAAAAACCGAGGTGTACCTGTGCGTGGCCGAGCGAACGCTCGATCAAGGCCGCTCGGTTCTGGCCCTGGTCCCGGAAATCGCGCTGACGCCCCAGTTTGTGGGGCGCTTCCGCGCCCGGTTCGGCGACAAGATCGCCGTCCTTCACAGCGCCCGTTCCGAAAGCGAGCGCCTGACCGAGTGGCAGCGCATCCGCAGGTCCGAAGCCCGCGTAGTCATCGGGGCGCGCAGCGCCGTGTTCGCGCCGCTCGAGAACATCGGCCTTGTGATCGTGGATGAGGAGCACGACACGTCGTACAAACAACACGAAGGACTTTTGTATCACGCGAGGGATCTGGCCCGGTTCCGGGCCACGAAGGAGAACGCCGTCTTCCTTCTGGGATCGGCCACGCCGGCCCTGGAGACTTATGAGGAGGCACACGGTGGATCGCTGGAACTCCTGGAGCTGAAGGGGAGGCCGACCGGCGCGAATCTGGCGCAGGTGTCCCTGGTGGATCTGCGCGAGAAAGTCACGAAATCGGGATCGCAGGGAATTTTCTCCGAAGAGCTCAGAGATGCGATCCAACAAACATTGGAAAACGACGAACAGGCCGTTCTCTTTCTAAACCGGCGCGGTTACGCGCCCACGTTGCTCTGCCCCACGTGCGGGGAAGGCCTTCGGTGCAAACAGTGCAGCGTGGCCATGACGTATCACCGGAACGAGGGAAGGCTTCTTTGCCATTACTGCGGCTATACACAAAAGGCGGATAGCCCATGTCCCTCCTGCGGCCAGACGAAGCTAATTCCACTGGGAATCGGTACCGAGAGAGTGGAAAGGGAACTCCGCAACCTATTTCCCGACGCCCGGATCGCAAGGATGGATCGGGATGCCGTCCGGCGCCGTGGCTCGCACGAGCGGATCCTGGAGGGCCTCGCGCAGGGCACGACCGATATTCTCGTGGGAACCCAGATGGTCACGAAGGGCATGGATTTTCCGCGCGTCACGCTGGTGGGCGTCCTCCTGGCCGATCAATCACTTCATTTTCCCGACTTTCGTGCGGCGGAGAGAACATTCCAACTGCTTACGCAGGTATCAGGACGCGCGGGCCGGGCAGACCGGGGCGGCCGGTCGATCATCCAGACGTTCCAGCCGGAGCACTACGCCATCGACTCGGCGTCCCGTCAGGACTATGCCGGGTTCTACGAGAAGGAGATCCGCTTCCGCCGGGAACTGGGCTATCCCCCGTTTACGTCCCTGTGTCTCTTAAGGCTCGAAGGGAAAGACCACGACACGGTCCGCCAGTCGGCGTTGTGGCTTGCGCGCCAGGGGGAGCGGCACCGCTCCAAAACGAAAGCCGAGATGCTGGGCCCCGCCCCGGCTCCCGTAATGCGAGTGAACGGCGTCAGCCGCTTCCACATCTTGGTTCGTTCGGAGCGGAACGGTTCGTCCGAGCCTTTCGCAAAATGGCTCCACGCCCAGGCGCAGGAGACGCTTCGCGCGAAAGGCGTCGAGCTCTCGCTCGACATCGACCCGCAGAACTTCACATAGCAATCGAACGCAGAGCGGTAAGGGAAATCGGGTTCCGGTGACTGTCCTTCGAAGGACGCACCGATTTTTTGTTACGCCAAAAAATCGGCACTCGCCTGCTCGCTCGCCGTGGCATTGGAGGCATAGATACGGCTCGCTGCGCACGCCTTCGCAGGCCAGCCCCCGGCCCCCGCTTTCTTTCTCGCAGGTTTCCGCGTGTCTGAACTTTCTTGGGTCAAGACGTCATGGATCGGGAAAACGCCGATTTCGCGCTTCTCTAAATAGAAGGAATCAGATCGGAAGGTCCGGAGTAACGACGACCCTCGGGTGGCTTTTCGGTCCGCCTCGACTCTCAGTTGGTTCCTTAGATCGGGTTCGCGGCGCCGGTCGACATCGGCACATTTGTCGGAAGCGCGTAGGGCTCGCAGGCGATCGATGCCGGAATATCGTCCAGATATTCCACCGGCGTTGAATCATCCACCGTGGCGTCCAGCATGCAGTACGCGTCGTCCCGGACTTCCTCGAGGAGCGCCGTCACGCTGTCCCGGTCCAGCAATTCGATCAGGGCGCCGTCCTGCGAAATCCGCCAGCCGGTCAATGTGCTTCCGAACAAGACATGGTTGCGAACCGCCACCGGGGATTCCCATTCGCCGCAGGGCACTTCGCTCTGCGAGATCACATCATCGCCGAAGATGTCATCCGGACCTCTGTGCGTCGTGAGCCGGCAGCGCGTTCCGAGCCGGTCGATCCGGGCGTAGAAATCCCGGTCGTTCAGCCGATAGGTGGCGATGGGCACAAAGAGTTCACGCAACACCGACTCGACCCAATCGCCGCTTCGGCGATCCAGGAAGTGGATCCCGGCGTTTCCGAAGGCCAGCGCCCGGTCGGAGTCCACGGACGTGGTCCGGACGATATCCTCGCTGAATTCAAAGCTCTTCTCGGGCACGAGATGACCCGGGTCGACCCGCGTGATGCTCAGGCGGTACGCGGTGGGATCGTATTGATCGGCGTGGTGCCGGCCCGCATACGGGAGAAAGAGCTTCTGACTCGGCGCATGAAGCCGGATCCGCTGATCGTCCCCGGAGACGAACCATGAGCCGGCCAAGGCGTCGTATTCGGTTCCCAGAAGCAGGTTGTCCTGCTCGGCACCGTTGTCGCGCGAGAAGAGTGTCAGCTTCTCGAACGTGCGCCGCGGAAGCGCCGTATCGCCCGAGCTCTCATCGATTCCGCCTACCGTGACCGTTCCCGGTCCCAAAATCCCGCTCTCCGCGAGGAGGAGCTGGGAACTCACGCCGGGCATATCGTAGGAATTGAGCGGCACAGGGAGACTGGGTTCCGAAAGATCGAACATCGCCACATGGGAGGCCGTGGTGCCTGTGTAAAAGTCCTGGAATCCGGTCGAAATGAGAAGCCGGTCGGGTGTGAAGAGCACCGCCGGGTTGTAGTTCAGGTTGGAGTTCAGCGGAAGTGTTCGGGCAAGGGCCACAGTGTTCCCCGTGATCAGAAGCGTGTGCAGCTGGTCATCGGCCACTACGTAGAACCGGCCGTTCTGGAACTGCAGTTGATCCTTGTTGGAAACGAACCCGGGGACGGAAAGGGGGAGCTGATTGAACTTGATCGCGGCCGGACTTCCGGGGGTGGACGGATCCAGCTGGGCCAGGGCGGCATCCAGCTTGTGGAACGCGCCGTCCTGATATCGGTAGACGGCGAATTCGCTCCGCTGGTCCTCTTTGTAGACGGGGTACGTGTAGGTTTTCGTTTCGTACGCCTCACACCGTCCCTGCCAGACCATGGAACAGTTCTGGCCGGTTTTCACCCAGATATACTGACTCACCTTGGGCGCCGCTTGAGCTAGACACGCCGCCAGCGTCTGGCCGCCGCACGAGTAGTCGCCCGTGCCTGAGGGCGCCACGTAATCCCGATTGTCCTGCCGCTCGTAGACCGGGGAACAGATCTCGATCTGCTGGTACTGAGGATTGTATTGGGAGCAGTACGTGTAACTCTCCGTCCGTGTGCCGTCGAAGAGTGTGCGGCTCGCATCCCGGGTGACCACGAGGTAGCCGTCGCTGGCACTCAAGAACGGCTTGTAGTTCCGTTGGACCGAGATGACGTCGCCGATGTTGCGGGGAGCGGCCGGATCCTGCCCCATCAGGGGGTCGCTGACATCCGGGTCGCCGGGAACCGAGTCATCCCAATCCGGCCGCCTCCGGCCGTTGGTGAACGTCTCGTCCCAGTCCACATTGAGCGACGTGTCCCATTGCACGGTCACCAACTTCACGCCGCGCGGGGCGTACCATTGCTGTGGGGGAAACGCCACGAGTGAAGCGGTGAGACCGTAGGGGACCGGACCCCGGGGGTTCTCCCGCTCTTTCGTCCAGAGCGAGTAGATCACCAACGTGTCGTTGAAAAGCCGTGCGTCCTGAATGCGCTGATCCTTCAGTCGGACGCTGTCGACGTATGCAAATCCCTGGTCCACCAGTTTGAAGCGGAGGAGCGCAGCCAATTGGCCAGAAGTACCGTTCGTGAGAACGACGATCTCTCCCCCTTTGTAGAAGAAATTGATCGGGGAGCCGGGGATCTTGAGCGAACAGGTCACGGTGGGGGTCGCCCCGTCCATTTTCACGGCCACAAGGCCGTGTTGCTTCGAGAGAAACGCGGCGATCCCGTTCTGAATTCCGACCAAGTCGGGGCGCTCGATCGTCACCGACTCTATTGCACCCGCGGTATCGGCGGGGGCGTAGCTTCCCATGAACTGGGCTCCGCGCTTTCCCTTATAGAGAGGGGGGAGACTCCGGTCCTTGAGGATCTCCACGGGTTGGTTCCACTCGATTCCGCCGAGATCGTCGGCGATCTTCTGGAATTCCGCCGATTCTTCCGCCAGGCAGCGGATCGGCCGAATCGGGTCTTTGTCCTTGATCTGCAGGGCGAAGGTGGCCGCCTTGAGCATCTCGTTCGCGTGCGGGAGACGGACCTGGTTTCGGTAGCTGACCGAGTACGAGACCGGATCGGGTCCGGAGGAACACCCGGCTAGGGCGAGAATAATGAGGACGGGGATGGCGGAGGCGCGATTCATGGCAACTTCCTTTCAATCGTTACCTTCAGTTTACGAACCGGGGCCGTCGGCCGCCATCGAAATGTTAACGAAAATTTTAATTTTGTTAACAGACGTTAAGCGCTTCAGACGGGTCACGGGAGATAACTAGCGGAAAGTATTATGCAAACTGTGACCCCAATTTTTTAGGATTGAAGGCTAATCCTTGGATTTCAGATCTGAGAGTTAATCCTTAATCCTCAATCCTGAAAATACGGGCAGGCGGCTCTTGTTGACAAGGGTGGCGCGCCGCGTTAGCAGCTCGGGTTCCATTCTTACCGGAAGGAACCCCATGTTGAATCGCTTGGCCATTTGCATTGTGAGCCTTTCGCTTGTTCTGTCCGGCGCCAGGGCTTTTGGGCAGAACCCGCAATCGACCGTTACATGGTCCCCTGTCGTGAAGGAACTCGTTGATCTCGTGCACCGTGATCCGGCCCTCCGGGATGCTTTTGAAGCCGCATTAACCGCCCAGGAAGAGGGGGCATTCTGGCACGGAAAGACTCTCAATGACATGTACCGGTTTCTGGAAGAGTGGCGAACGTTCAGTCCAGGCGTGGAGACCGTGATGAAATATGGCGATCCCTTCAAGTCGCTCTACTCACGATCCAATCACGGACGTCCCGTTCCGGGGGGCGCGGGGTCCGTGGAACAGGGATACACCCTGGTGCGAAACCCGGCGTTCCGGGCATGGATGACAAGGTTCGTTTCCGCACGCAAAGACTTCCTGGACAGCCGCGATTCCGCTCCCGTCGTCAACGAATGGATCAAGAGCAACGGAATCGATATGAGCATTTACCAGATTCCCGAGCACGGATTCGCTTCGTTCAACGATTTTTTTACGCGGGAATTGAAACCGAATATGCGTCCTGTTTCCGCTCCGGGCGACGACAAGGTCGTGACATCCCCCGCGGATTGCAGCCTGTCTCAAATATCAAGCCGCTTGACGGCCGACGCGACATTCGAAGTGAAAGGAGACGAATTCAACGCGGCGGCTCTGTTGGATGACGCCGAACTGGCGAAATGGTTCGAAGGAGGACAGGCGCTTCTCTGCTTCCTCATGCCCGCGAGCTATCATCGTTTCCACGCTCCCATCTCCGGGAAAATTCAGGACACGAAGCAGCTCGCCGGCTTGTACTTCGGCGCGCGCGGTTTCGTGGATCACTTCTTTGAACATCGCCGCGGTTATTACATCATTGATAATTTTACGGTCGGACTTGTCGGTTTGGTGGCGGTTGGAATGGGCGAAATCAGCTCCGTCAATATGCCCCGTCGTGTCGGTGAGGTCGTGAAGAAGGGGGACGAGATCGGCTATTTCGCCTACGGCGGCTCCGCAATCGTCTTGTTGTTCGAACCCGGGCATTTTGTTCCCTTGGCGGCCTCATCGCCGGCAGGCGGACACGGAAACCCGGGCGAGAACGTAAAGACCGGAAACGTGATTGGTTCAGCCGCTCCAGGCAAAATCATGACAATACCGAGTGATTGAACCCAAGGAAAATGTTCCTACAGCCGGCGGACTGGGGCGGCGCCGGGGGCGTCTTGGTCAATCCAGCCGGTAGATCTCGCCGAGGCGGACGAAGAAGAGAAGTTTTTCGGGCACTTTCTTTCGGGTCAGTTCTTCCAAGGCCCGGGCGTAGAGATCGATCTGGGGTTTGTAGTGCTCGGCCTTGGCGCGCATTTCGTCGGCGGTGATCCGGTCGGTCTTGTAGTCGACCACAACGAATCCGCCTTCTTCTTCCAATACCAGGTCGATATATCCTTCGAATAATTTCCCGCCGTCGGACCACGAGAACGGGACTTCGCGAATGACCCGTTTCGCGCGGCCGATCCGCTCGAACAAGGGACTCTTGATCGCCTTCTCCGCGAGAGGAAGAATCTCTTGCGTCAGTTCATCTCTGCCCTCTTCCTCCGCGGCATCCCGAACCAGGGCGGCCGGGGGAATCCGGGGATAAAACGCGATTCTTTCCAGGACGGAGTGCAGGATCGTTCCGATCACGGCGCCTTTGGAAGAGCCCGGTCTCCGGTCACCGGAACCCGGACTCCGGTCCTGTGCCACGAGATCCGTGGCGCTCTGAACTTCGATGCCGGGTACCCACTTGGCTGAACGCGCCGCGAGAAGCGCACGGATCTCTTCAAGCTCGTTTTTAAAACGGGTTGCGGCGTCCCGATCCGGTTTCGGCGGAGTTTCGGGTTCCGTGCGCGGAAGGTACGGAAGATTGTCGGCGGAAACGACGTCGACCAGCGACGAATCGGTCCGGAGCCCCTCCTCCAAGATCGGCCAGAGTTCGCCCCGCGTTTTCGCCGGCACAAACTTGGGAAGGATCAGGAGGTCTCGCGCCCTTGTGACCGCCACATAGAGCAGCCGCCGGCGTTCCTGGCCCCGTTGGGTCTTTTCCTGCTCCTCCATTTCCTCGAAGTTGGGTGTTGAAAACCTCGCGTCTTTCGGGCCGAATCCGACGGCAAGACGGTGACCCAGCCGATCCGCCAACACATAATCCGTTTGGTCGGACGCCGCCGCCAGATTGGCCAAGACCACAATCGGGAATTCCAGCCCTTTGGCTTTATGAACGGTCATCAGGCGGATGCGGTTCTCGCCTTCCTCCCCGACGGGGGATTCGTCCTGTTGTTCCTCCCCGGCCGCACGGTCGCGCGCCCAGCGGACGAAGCGCTCAAGCGTGAGACCCTCCTGCTCCACCGTCCGGGCAAGTGTGAGAAATTTCTCTAGATTGGCGGCCGCTTGCTCCCCGTGAAACCGGCCCAATGCCAGAGGGTACGCCGCCGTCCGGTGGAGAAGCTCCAGGATGAGGCCCGACACGGGAACATCGGACTTGAGTTCATGGATCTCCCTCAAAATCCGGAACGCCGACAGCGACGGTTCCTTGAGAACGGCAGGATCGGTCTTGAGGAAATCGAGCGATGGGGCCGCTTTCTTCAACTCCAGGAGATCCTGGTCGGACAGGCCGAACAGCGATGAGCGCAGGGCCGCCACAACGGCGATCGTGTCGGCCGGGTGGGCCACGGCGTCGAGCGCTGAAATCAGCGCGTGGATTTCCGCTCTGCCGTAAAACATTCTCCCGCCTTCCAGGGAGAACGGCAGGTTGTAACGCCGGAGCTGCTCCTCGAAGAGATCGATGTCGGTGGTCGTGGGGAAGAGAAGGGCGATGTCTCCGAAACGTGCAGGCCGCAACTCACGGGATTTCGGGTCCCAGACACAGGCCGAGTTCTCGTCCAGGATTTTGCGAAGAAGGGCGGCGATCGCTTCGGCCTCCGCCATGCGCATCTGTCGGGAGTTCTCCGCGCCCGAGACGTTATCGGCCTGGAGGAACCAGACCGGCTTTCGGTTTTCGCCGACCAAATGTCTCTCGTCGGGAGTCAGCGGCTGGTGGTTGCGACCCAGAATCGTCTCGAACACCTGGTTGAACCAGGCGATCAGCGGCGGGCTGGATCGGAAGTTCTGATGAATGACGATGTGCTCGCCTTGTTCCGCGACCCGCGTTGTGGCCTCGCGGTACGTGTCGATGTCCGCCCGGCGGAAGCGATAGATCGATTGCTTGGGATCCCCCACGAGGAACAACGTTCCCGGCGCCAGCTTCCTCTCCTTCCACTCGCTCTTAGGCCCAGTGGAACAGAGCAGCCAGACCAACTCCACCTGGACGGGATCGGTGTCCTGGAACTCGTCCACCAGGAAATATTTGAACCGCCGCCCGAAATAGTCGCGCACCTCGGCGTGGTCCCGAACCAAACTGCGGCTTAAAAAGAGCAGGTCGTCGAAGTCCAGAAACCCCTTGTCCCGTTTCGCTGCATCGACGCTTTCGGAAAACGTGGCCAAGACGCCCAGAAGGTCGGTGAAGACCGATTGGCGGATTGCGGCCTTGACCTTGTCAATCTTCTCTTTCAAGTCTCCCATCCGGGCCTTTTGCTGCCGGCACGCGTCGGGCGAAACCCAATTCGCCTGGCTCCCCTTCACGGGGGCTGCGAAGCGGAGCAAGATCGCGCGCTCCTTAAACTCGGCCGGGGCGGTTTCGGCCAGATCCACCTCGCGGGCCAGGGCCTCGATGGCCAGATACCCGGCGTCGGAAGGGTTCCGGCACGCTTCTTTCGCGAAGCTCCAAAGAGAGCGGGCTTCGGCGCCGATGGCATTGAAGGCTTTCAGAATGTCGGGCAGCGCCGCTCCGCGAGGGATCGCATCCAGGAGATCCCGTTGGCGGTAGAGCCAAAAGGCTCCGTCGCGGACCCGGTCGAGGCGGATTCCGGAAGCCAGGGCCCGGACGACGACATCCCGGTGGGCGGCGAGCGCTTCAGGGAGCCAGCGTTCATAAGCCGACGAGAGAAAGAGATCCAACGAGAGCTCGTCCAGAACGGTGAAATTGGGATCCACGCCCGCTTCCAACGGCCGCTCGCGAAGAAGGGAAGATGCGAACGAATGGATCGTGGAAATGGGGGACCGGTCCAGTTCGTTCACCGCGGCGGCCAGATCGAGTTTCGAAAGTTCCGAGCGGATCTTGTCCTTGAGCTCGGAGGCCGCCTTTTCCGTGAATGTGATCGCCACGATCTCCGTCGGCCGGGCGAGACCTTTCTTGATCAAGTGGACGTATCGATCCGTCAGAAGCGTCGTTTTGCCCGTTCCCGCCCCCGCCTCCACGGTCAGAAGCGAAGCGTGGTCGTTCACGACCCGAATCCGGGCCTCCTCATCCTGCGGAATGAACGATCGTCCGGTCACTCGATCTCCTTCAGCACGTTCAGCGTGGAAATCGCGGGGTCGGCTTCCTTCCGCTCGAAGACGCGGCCCACACCGCTTCCGCAAATGCGCGTGAAATCACACTGCTGGCAGTGCTTGAGATTGGAGCCCGGATTGGGGGGGAAGAAACCGGCGCGGATGCCTTGCACCACGGTGTCCAGGATCGTGACGAATTCGGGTTCGCGGGCCTTGAGTGCGACGCCGGAGAACGAGACCGTCCGGAACCCGCCGCCGTAGGCGGTCGAAAGAAGGCTGGCCTCGCTGCGTTCCGCGTCCACGCCGGGAAGCAGGACGCGAAGAGACAAGAGATAGACGGCGAGTTGGACGGAACGCCCGTTATCGAACGCGTTGTCATGGGCCCGGTCGAAGGATCCGGTTTTGTAATCCAGGATCCGCGCCTGTTTCCCGTCCGGGGAGAGATCGACGCGGTCCACGCGCCCTTTGAGCCGGATGGTTCCCTCGCGGGCGCGGATTTCAACCGGCGAATCGGTGGAAAGAGCGCCCTCCTCTTCGTTCCTTGCCGGCGTGCCGAACCTCACCTCGAAATCGTAAGGCACGAAGAGCGAGGAGAGCTTGAGCTCGGCGTCCAGGAGGGCGGCAAGGTCCGAGATCAAGAAGGCCCTCTCGGTTTCCCAGAGAAGCTGATGCCCCAGGGGCACGGATTGTTCCGCCTCGGCGAAGACCTCGGCGGCGACGGTGCGGAGAGTCTCCCGAAGGCCCGGGGCATCCTCCTTGCGGAGGGGGAGCCGTTCCTCGTTCTTGAGCCGGGAGAAGAACCGGAAGAGCGCCCGATGAATGAGGCGCCCCCGATCCAGGGGCCGCAGTCGCGCCACGTCTTCCGGCGCATCGATCGGCTCGAGGCCGATCACGTTCGAGAGAAAATATCGGTAGGGGCACGTCGCGTAGCGCTCGATCTGGGAGGAGGAAAAAGGCGGGAGCTGTGAAGAGGGAGGCATCTCGTGGCGGACCATGCCGTCGTAATCCGTCCAGTAATCGGACCCCAGCCTGCGTGTTACCCACAGATGCGTGGAAGCGGCCAGGGGGAGGGCGGCTTCCAGGGCGGAAAGCGTCCGTTCCGGCTCCTCCACCATCCGTCTGGAAAGATCGCGCATGACCCAATCCTTCTCGTCCAAAAGCGGCTTTCCGGTTTTCTGCGCCCAAGCCATGTGGGGACGTCTTTCCACCGCCTCTTTGGGCACGCTGTCCCGGAAAAACGTGGACGGAAGCCGTTCCTTGAGGCCTTCCCGGCTGGCGCGTGGGTACGTGAGGAGGACGGAAGATGCCTGGCTTCGGGCCAAGTGGAACAAGGCGCGTTCCTCGTCCAGGCGGCTTTCTTTCAGGGCGATGCCCGTGCCGCATCGACCGTTCAGGAACCTCCGCTCGTGGTCCAAAAGAAGCGGATCGGTTTGCGGCGGCGCCGGGAACGAGCGCTCCACCAGGCCGGGGATCACGGCGACGCGGAACGGGACGAGCCGCGCCGACACCATCAAACCCAAGTAAACCCCGTCCCGCTCGAACGTTTTTCCGTCCCGGAGGCGGGCGGCCCGGATCCTGGTGGTGAGAATGCGTGTCGTGCGCTCGGGCGTGGCGGCGACGCCCACTTCTTCCAAGTCCGAAAGGCTTTGCGCCGTTTCCGAAAGGAGATCCGTCACGGGATCCGGTTCGGCGAACGTTTCGAGGAAGCTCGCCACGGCGGCCCCGAATCCGCTCCATGAAACGGCACTTTGCTCCAGTCTCTTCACCTCGGAAGCCAGGCGCCTAACGAACGAGGCCAGATTGCGACATTCTTTGTTTTCCGGCTTCGAGAAAGCCGAAAGCCTGGCCGCGGCTTGTTCAAACCCGCGCGATACGACCGCCCGGCGGGTCCATCGATCCCAGTCCGCCGATCCGCCGACGCCCTTTAGGAATTCCTCCTTGAACGGGAAGAGGGAGAGAAATTCCACGAGATCGTTCCGGGCGCCCTCCGTTCCCAATGAGGAGAGAAGCCAAAGAAGCGCTTTGGCGGCGCGCATCGAAGCGATAGGCCGGCCCCCCTGAGCGTAGAAGGGAACCTGAGCCCGCTCCAAAATTTCCTCAAAACACGGGGCGTACGCGTCGAAGTCCCGAAGAAGGATTCCCGCCTGGTGCATCGGAGCGGAGGCGCGCTCCATCTGTGCAATCATCCACCTCACGCCCTCTTCCGCCTCGGCGTACGCGTGCGGCGCCGACATTCCAGAGAACACCGGCGGATTTTCGGTCGAGAGAGGGGTCTCGGCCAATTTCAGCGTCCGGAGAAAACGGAGCGTGGCCGCATCGGGGGAGCTCGCGAATCCGAACGTGGGAACCCACACGTGGAGCGAGGCGTGCAAGGCGATGGCGCGCAGAAGCCGCCGCTGCGTCTCCGTCAGGTCATAAAAACCGTAGACGTAAAGAGACCGGGTCCCGAACAGATCGTGAAATCCGCCGGCCTCGGACGAAGCTTCCATGACGACGTCGGCGTTCGTCGCGAAGCGCGGGATGTAGCGGGCGCGATGGCTCCGGAAGATGCGTCCGAGGTCCCCGAGCTTCCCTTCTTCGCCGGGGATTTGGGTGAGGCCGCCGTCGATCAGATCGTGAAACGTCCGCCGGAGCGCTTCGTGCAGTCCCCTTTGATGAGCCATAGCGTGGAACGAGCTGGAAGGAGGAAGCTCCCCGCAGAGATCCTCCAAGAGCAGGTCCTCCGCTTGCAGGGGAAAAACGCGGCGCCGCGTTTCGAGGAACCGGAAACGGGTGAGGCGGCGTGCGAGATCCACGAACGTGACGAATCGGACGTTGATGTGCCCGCCCACGTGAAGGCTCAAGGCATGCCGGAGGTGAATCCCGAGCAGGTTCGAACCCACCAAAACCACGCGAGGTGCGAGGGAGTCGTCTTTAAGATCGGTGGAGAGTGCGTTCAGGAAGGAGCGTTCGAAAGAGGCTGAGAAGGGACCGAAGCTAAGCGATCCCGCCACCGCCTAATTCCGATCGAGGCTGAAACGCCCCGCGCCGGCGGCCGCCACGATCAAGAGGCCCCCCGCGACGGCCAGGTGGCTCAAAAGAAAGGAGACGCTCATGCGCTCCGGCCCGTGAGCATAGAGGTAATAAGCGGTAAGGATGGTGTAGACGGCCAAAAGGAGGCCTACGGCGCGGGCGCGGGCGCCGAGAAACAGAAGGAGGCCGCCCAGGATTTCCACCGCCGCGAATACAACCCAAGCGATTTTGGGATAGGGAATCCCATGGCTTTGGAGCCGTAAGGCCGCCGCCGAGGGGGAAATCACCTTTTCGTAGCCGGCATAGAGAAAATAGAGCGCCAGAAAGAGCCGGCCCAGGAAGAAAGTCAGCGGCTGCATGTTACGATCCCAAACCGGCCAGGGTTTGCTCCACCTTTTCGAACTTCTCCACGAGTTCGGGTTCCTCCCGTTCCATCTTGAGGATGCGGAGTTTCCCGTTCAGGAGATCCCTGCGGATCGCCGTCTCTTGAGGGGCCATATCGATCATCCGGTCCAAAATGGTCGCCACAAACGCGGGTTCCTTGTGGTCCAAGAGGCGGATCAGGTCGTCCCAGTCCCGCGGAAGGCCGTGTTTCTCGACGTAGTTTGAAGCGCGCAGCGAAAAGGTCTTAAACGGCCCCACGAACACGTTCTTCCACGCCGCCTCCTGCTCCTTCGACTTTTTCCCGCTGAAGAGCCCTTCGAGCGCCGCCTTTGCTACGGATTCGTCCCGCTTTACGTTGAAAGTCTTTTTTTCGGTCGGCTTGGGGCTTTGAGACAGGTGCCGGCTGCGGTCGCGTTGCGCGTCGCGCTCGCGCCAGCTCTTTTTCTCGGGTTCCTCGTCATCATCACGCGGCGGCTTGGGCTTCTCGTCGTCGAAGAAGTGGGGGTTCTTCATGGGGAACTCTCCTTATTAAAGCTTCACGGACGCCATCGTCCGGGCGTACCGGTCCGCCAGGACCTTGAGAGACGCGGCGTCCCGATATTCCGGCTTCCGCAGAGTTTCGGCAAGCCTCGCCACCCGGTCCATTGTGTTCGGATGCGTGGAGTTGAGCGTCACCTTTTGGTTTCCGATCGCGCCCGCGAGCGCTTTCAGGAACGATTCGTACTCGTTGGGATTGTAGCCGACGCGGAATGCGAAGTCGGCGCCGTACGCATCGGCCTCGTATTCTTTGGAGCGGTCGTACCCCCGCTCCAGGATGACGGAGACGGTTTCTTTGACGATCGAATCGAACATCTTGGGGTCCTGATCCAGCGCCGTGAGCGTCACCTCGCTCACGCTTCCGAGCACCTTGGATCTTCGGATCGCATCCAGCGCGTGCTTGTGAGCGATGTGTATGATCTCGTGGCCGAGAATCCCCGCCAGCTGGGCTTCGTTCTTCACGAGTTTGAGAAGGCCGCGGCTCACGAAGACATAACCGCCCGGGCAGGCGAACGCGTTCGGATCCTCGGCGTTCAGAACGCCGAAGAAATACGGAATATCGGGCCGGTCGGAGAGCGAGGCCACAGCATTGCCCACCTTCGCCAGATATTTCTCGAGCGCGGGATCCTCGTCCAGGCCGCCGAAGCGCGCCACGGCTTCCAAAGCCACGGCGCCTCCGATGGCGTACTCTTCCTTGTAGCCGATCGGTTGGAGTGACTGGAGTGTCTTGAGGCCGCCGAAGATCAGTTGCTCGGTCCTGTTTCCTCCTTGCGCGGGCCTTCCGCCCTGCTGCGTTCCGCTTTGCGGCGTGGGGGACTTAAGCGACTTCTTGAGGAGATCCTTGAAACCGGCCCGAGCCGCGCCTCCCGCAAGAACAAGGGCCGCGACGATCATGAGAGCGAAGAAACCCCGCCTCATTGCGCGTACTCCCCGAGTTTCCCGTCTTTGAGAAACGCGTCGAGTTCGGCTTTGGAAACCCGGACCGACTCCATGTGCTTCACCATCTTAACGTCTTCCGGCTTGATGGCGGCGCGGCCGGCGTATTTTTCCGAAGTGGGGCTTAGGCCCCTGATACTTGTGGCCGTGGAGCCTTCCCGGGCCGTCGCTCCTCCACCTCCCAATCCGGCCAAAAGACCGGACCCGCCTGACGCGGAAGGCTTCTTGGCGACCAGCTTGAATTTGTAGACAAAACCCGTCTTACCGCCGGCGTTTACCTGCACCCAGCTCCCGGTTCGTCCGATGACGTTCACGCCGGTGCCGCGCGGGAGTTGGGCCAAAACGGACGCACTCGCCGCCGTGGACGATTTCAGGTCCGCCGTGGGGGAGTTTACGTAGAGAGTCTCGGCACTTAGCGTTGTAGGAAAAACGATTACCGCGAACAGCGCCGAAAGATGCAGGAAACGCGACATAGGCCCGTAACGTAGATCAAGATCCGCCCCGATTCAACTCGGTTGAATGCCGCGGCAAGCTGTCGCCCACTCCCCGTCGCAGCTGGGAGGATAATCGACCAATCTACATACGAGTGGTTAGGTTGCCGATTCGAGGAGCCAAATAAGCGACGGCACTACCTCATCTGGTGCGCTGCAATTTCGGTTTCCAATTTTTTGTAGGAATCTCCGATCAGCGTAATGCAATGTTTTGCCTGCAGGGTCGACATAATGCTCTGCAGCCGCCCATTCAATTTATCAATATAGGCATCGGCGTCGTTGTCTATTTCGGAAACACGATCGACGTTTCGAACCTTGCGGTCTTGATGCATCTGCACCTCATCTGTCGCCCTAATATAAAGGTAGAGAAGCGTGTTGCATTCTCGATCCGGATTTATCGGCTTGGGATCCGAAAATGCAAATCGTGGGGACACGAGGACGAGGAACAGGAAACAAGCTAACGCGATCTGTACTTTGCTGTTTGGCTTCATAAACGTCTCCGATAAGAATGAGTGAGCACAATCTATGCCAGCGTTCGGCGCTCGCAAAACGCGACGCCAACATGGCCATGTACTTGATATTAAATATAAATTGTCAACCTTCGGGATTGACGGGGTCAAATCTTTCAGTGATGTCCGGCCCTTTTCGGACACCCTTGTCCCACCCAGCCCTCTAGAACCCTCTAGTTTCTCGTTCCGCGCGGCGGTCGATGCTTCGTAAGGATTTCGAGATCGATCAAATCCCTGGGCCGTCCGGCGGCTTTCTTGTTCCTGATCAGGGCTTCTCGGCCGATCACCGGAATCATCAGGCCGGCAAACTCGAACGTTTCGTGCGTTTTCCACGCCTCTTCAAACGTGAGGCCGCTCACGGAAGTGAGAATGTCGATGCGGTTGGGCGCAAGCCCCATCTGAAACACGATGTCCGGGCTTGAGAGATCCTGCACCGAAAGGTCCGCAAGCGGGGCCCCGAAGCGCTTGAGGGCCTCATAGACCCGGCGGGCGTTTTCCGAGGCGGGGTCAACCCACACATCCAGATCGCCGGTGGCTCTCGGTTCCGCGTGAACCGAGACCGCGAACGCCCCCACAACAAGGAATCTAGCGTTTGTTGCGAATAACGCTTGAAATACGTCGAGGAAGTCCTGGTTCACCGGAACCTCTCTTGGCAAAGGCCCAAAGTTGCTTGGAAAGTTCCCACGTCTGCGCGAAACGCTCGCCCGCGGTCAGGCCGGCCCAAAAGGCCAGGTCAAAGGAGGCGTCGGGATTCCGACCCCGAAAAACACGGGCCACGATCTTGCGCTGACGCGGCATTGAGGGAAAATCATAACATTCTTGGCGGGTAAGATCCCCGTTTTCTGAAACACGAACCTCGAAAGGCCCGCCTCGCCCGCAAATAGGTAAGCTGTCCCTTTATTTCCTCCATTCAAACGGAAGCCACCCCTCTTCGTGGTCACGAACGCAGATACGGCGAGGTGCCGTATGTGCAACGGTCGATGGCGCGTTAAGGCGCTCTTACCAAGGGCTCCCGGCGGGGGGTTGGGGGTCCCCGCGGCGAAAACCTGCAGCCGTGGGGGTGCACAACCCGACGGCCCGAACACACGGACAGAACGGTCTTGGCGTGAGCGTTTGGAGACGTTCAGCGGTAATCGCCCGTAAGGAAGAACGCGGCCCAGAAGGAGGGATGGGGGTAGTAGTCTTTCACTTTGAGCTGCGCCTCCCTCAGGCTCTCGGCCTTCGAGGCGCGGACGTAGTTCCGGTAGAAGTGCTTGATCAGGACGGCCGTCGAAACATCGTTCACCCGCCAAAGGCTCGAGAGAATCGAATGCGTGCCGGCGAACAAGAAGGCCCGGTTCAAACCGATGAGTTCGTCCCCTCCCTCGATCTTGGCCAAACCCGTCTGGCAGGCGGAAAGCGTCACCAGATCCGCATTCAGCTTCAGGCCGAAGATCTCCTCGGCGGAGAGGTTCCCTGAGCCTGTCTTGGACGCGGCCAGAAGGATCGCCGAGAAAAGCGGGTTGATCGGGTCGAACTCGCCGTGCGAGGCGAGATGGATCACGTTGAATTCCTCGGCGTGCGCCTCGATCCATTGCTTCGTGGCTTTCTTCCCCGTCAGCGTTTCGATCCGGGGGAAGTCCCACGCGATCGCTGCAACCTCCTTCTCCGCGAACGGAAGCGCCATGGCCGGATTCCCAAGATCCGGATTCCCGACGGCCAAGACGCGTACCGTGGAGCGATCGATCGTCCGGCCCGTGAGCGTGTATCTCAAAACGCTGGCGCTGGGCGTGAAAGCGAGGTTGTAACGGTCCGCGACGTAGCGCGTCCCGTTGAACAGGGACGAAAAGGGCAAGTAGTGGAGCGGGCCGTGCGGGGAGATATCGACGAAACGTTTCCCCTCGAGCTTCGGCTCCACCGGCGCCCAAAGAAGCGCGTTCAGCTCCTGCGATTGCTTCACGAGCGGGGCCTGGCTCTGCATGAGCTTGGAGTACGCGACGATCTTCCTTTCGAGGAGGTTCCGCGGCGTCGGCACGCGCACGAGGTTGATCGCGCGATCCGTGATCACCCACGCGAGAATCTCCCGCGCCGTGAGAAAATATTCCACGAAGGCCGTGTCGCTTCCGATGAGCTTTCTCAGATCGGCCAGAGAGATGACATCCACCGAAACGAAGGACGAGAGTTCCGGCCGTTTTGCCCGGATCTCGATCATGAGGTCCGTCCGCGTCCGGCGTGCCCCGTCCAGATCCGCCAATACCTGCTTCCGCTCCTCGTCGGTCTTCGCACCTGCCAGGCGGTTTTCCAGCTCCTCGATTTTTCGAAGGCTGTTCCGTTCCCGGGCCAGAAGCTGCCGGTCGGCGGGTTCGGAGGGCTCGATCCTGCGGTTTCCAAGGAGGTCGATGAAGCTCCGGGCCCGGGCGCGCTCCGCGTAACTCCACGCTTCGGCCACGCCGTTCGATCCTCCCTTAAGAAGGAGGAGAATCATGTCCTCATAGAGGCCCATTTTGTTGGATATGAACCCGCTTCGAAATTCCTCGATCTTGATCGAAGCGCTCATCGCCTCCACGATCTCGATCGCCTCTTTGAGGTACACGTTGGCGCCGGCGTCGTTTTTCCGTCCGCTCGTGACCTTCGCGAGACCCCACAGGGAGCGCCACTCCACTTCCTTCAGGTTCGAATCACGCGCCAGCTCCAATGCGCGTTTGAGCGTGGGATATGCCGTGTCCCACTTGCGCATGTCCACATACAGATCGCCCAGGCTCTGGAGGGCCTTGGCTTCGTTGGTTTTGTCCCCGATCGTGCCGGAAAGCCGGGCCGCCTCGGCCAGATGTCTTTCGGCATCCGTATAGCGCCTCAGGCGCGTCTCGGTGATGCCGATGTTCCTTGAATCGTACGCTATCCCCCACGTGGTCTTGAGGTCCGTGTCCACGGCCAACGCCTTGCCGAAAAACTCGAGCGCCTTCGGAAAATCCCCTCGCTCCCGGTACACGAGGCCGGTGTTATTGTATGCGGACGCCTCGTCGATCGGGGAGTGGAGCTTTTGAGCCAATTCCAACGCTTGCGCCTGTTCCCGAACGGCCTTGTCGTTCTCGTTGAGCGTCCAGAAGATCAGTCCGGCCGTGGATCGGCACAGGAGGCGCATCCGGTCGTCTTTGGCTTGGTCGGCGAGGGAAAGGGATTTGGACTGCCACCGGAACGCCTCGAAGTAGTTCCCCTCGAACCAGAACGTGTTGGCCGTATAAAGGGCGGCTTTGGAGGCCAGCGAAAAATTCTTGGAAGCCTTGGCTCGGGCGAAAACCTCTTGATACGTGGAGCGCGCCCGGTCGAACGCTCCCCTTCGTTCCTCCAAGAGGCCGAGTTCCAGGAGCGCCTCATCCCGCGCCGTCAATGCGTGCGCGTGTTCGAATGCCTTTACCGCCTTCTCGAAGGCGTCCCGGGCCTTGGCGTAGTCGTTGAGCCGCAGATAGTAGATCCGGCCGATTCTGCGCCACTGGTCTCCCACACTTTCGGAGGAACCCTCCTTAGTCCACATCTCCAAGGAGCGGTCGAACTGCGCCAAAGCCTCGCCGTAGCGCTTGGCGTTCTCCAGAACGATTCCGAGCGTGGAGAGATTCTCCGCCGCCTTCTTGGGAAGCCCCTCCGTTTCGTATAGGGACGTGGCCTGCGAAAGTTCGGCCACCGCCGGCCCGAACTTCTCCTGCCGGGAGTGGAGAATTCCGAGGAATTCAAGGCTGTCGGCCAACTTGGGACTTTTCGCCGAGCGGCGGAGTTCCACCAGCTGTGAAGCCAGCGAGACGGCTCTATCCAGGTCGTTACCGCGGTATGCCGCCGTGCCGGCCGCATCCAGGATTTCCTCACGCATTTGGGGACGGTCGGCGGCGGCCAGGATGGAAAGCGCCTCCTCGAATTTCCGAACCGAGGGATTCCACTCCTGGGCGCGGTACATCTGTGCGGCTTGGGCTACCACTTCTTCTAGCATGGAGGATGCGCGCTCGGTTTTCTCCGCCGCCTTCAGACCCAGCGCTCCGAAAAGACCGAAGCCTTCCGCCCGAGCCGCATCTGCCAACCGAACGCCTCCGGAGGCCGCAAGAAGCCTGCTCGCTTGGGCCGCAGTGGTGGACGGCACGAGGATCGCGGAGATTCCGAACCGGGAAAGATAGTCGGCCAGAAAAGCAAATTCCGTCGCGCCGGCGCCGGGGGAAGTCGGAAAAAGAAGAACCGACGCCCCGCTTTCGGCCAAAAGAGCGATCGGGATTTCGCGCTCGAAAAGGCCCGCGTCCGGAGAACCCAGGACCCAACGCAGCGCCAGGGGATCCAGGCCTCCCGACGGAACCTCCGAGGCGAAGCCGGATGGAGCGACGGCCCAATCGGCCAGACCGGCCTTCTTTTCGAGCTCCGTCCGGCGGCCGTACCGGACGGCTTCATGCGGGGGAGTCGGATTTGCGGCCTGGTCCGAAGGCCAGAAGACGCGCCTCTCGAAAATGGATTGGGAATTCAGGGCGAAGAACAAATGCGAGGCTCCGGCCACGATCGTGCAGGATTCGGTCGCCGTGCACGGTCCGGCACCGGCCCAATACGTGTCGCCGTCAAACGGTCCCGGCGGCGTGTCGGATAAAGACAAGCCGTCGGTTTTCACGGCGAGATACCCGCGTCCGTGAATAGTGAGGAACGGAACCACCAGCCGGCGGCGCGGCCCCAGGACCTCCATGAGTTCGGCGGCGTCGATCGGGTTCAACCGGAACAGCGACGCCAGATCTCTGCCCGTCCCCGATTCCAGAATATTAAGGGCGTCCAGAAAAGCCTTCGGGTCCGAAGCTCCGCGCAAGGCGCGAAGGGCCTCGGCTTCAGCCGGCGTTCTTCCCTTCGAAGGAAGAGGAGGGCGAGCCAGTTCCAGGTGAATCCGCTGGCGCCATTCCAGCGTCGAATAGACCGCTTCGGCCTGATGCGCGGAGAACGCCAGATCCAGCCAGGCGTCCAGAACGGAAAGAAGTTCCGGGAGCGCGGGGACGAGATCCCGCGCCTTCTGGTCACGGGCGCATGCCAGGATGGGCGCAAGGGCCGATGAGGCGGTATCGAATGCGGCCGGTAAGGCTTCCCACCAACCGAGGAGGCGGGCGCGGAGGCTCAGGTCCGCACGCCCCAGCTTTTCGGCCTCCGCTCGTAAAGAATCGGCCGTCGTGATTCGGCTCGAACGAACGGCCCGGCGGGAAGTCCAACGGAAATGCACGAGGTCCATCTCAAGAAGCCGGACACGGTCCTCTTGTGTGATTCCCTCTTGGGACGAAAGTGCCGTTGAGGCCTCACGGATGTCCCGGAGCGTAGAAGAAAGCAGCTCCGGAGACTGGATCGAAAAATTCCGTGTGGTGAGCGTCGCCGAAGCCAGCGCGGCGGCGAGGAACTCCGCCTTTTCGAGGGCCAAGTTCGACAGGAGCCGGGCGGTTTCGGGTCCCCCGCTCTTTTTTACGAGAAGGACGGTTTCGTCGATCTCCCGCACCGCTCGATCGGGTTCCACAGCTTTGGGGGCGACGCGGCTCAGGCGGGCCAGCGAAAGCGTGTTGAGCGTGATCCCCGTCGCGTGTCCGATCGATTTCGCGTCTTCCTTGGACGCTGCGAACTCGCGCGCGGCCTCCTCGAAACGGCGAAGCTCTGCCAGGACGACGCCCCGCTGATTTTCCAATATCGAGCGCTTGAGAATGTACGCGGGCTTCTGTTCCGCATTTACGGAGGACGGAGAAGGAAGAAGCGCCTTTTTCGCGTCCAGAGCGGCGAGAGCCGCCTCGGGATCGCGGCGTTCCCGGTCGATCCTCCCGAGAAACGTGTAGATAAGATCCGTTTCCGCCTTCGTGGAAAACCCCCGCGCGGCCTCCGAAGTATCCGCGGAAAGACTCACTTCCTTCTGGAAGTTGAGGAGCACTCCTGTTTTTCGGACCTTCGTCGTCTTGGCGCCGTGTTCCCCGAGAAGGGAAAGGCTTTCGGTGAGCGTGTCCCGGGCATCATCCAACCTCCGCTCGCGCTCCACGCCGGAGGAAGCCGGCGCGTCAAAAAGGTTGATCGCCATGTTCCGGAGGGCCTTGGCTTGGTTCGATGCGTCCCCCAGTTGGACGTTCAGCCGCGCGACCTCCCCGTACGTTCGGGCCGCCTCTTCGTGTCTTCCGGCGTCTTCCGACGCCAGGGCTTTCAGGTCCGTGATCTCCGCCCTGTGGGAGAGCGATTCCCTGGGCTTGAGCTTCGTCTTCCCTTCCAGGTCCGAAAGAAGTCCCAGCGCGGAATCAGCCAGGTCCGATGCCTCCTGCGGCCGGCCGACATGAAACGCCGAGCGGGCGAAGCGCTCCAGGAAGACCAACTCCTGCTCCTTGGGATCGAAGAGAGCCGCGGACTTTTTCCGTTCGCCGTACGCTTCGTACGCCTTGCCGTTGTCTCCGAGCAGGAAGTATCCGTTGCCGATGTCCAGCGTCAGGTCGGCATAGTTTTGAAAATCCTCCTGGGGATCGGAAAGAGAGAGGGCGATCAGGTATTGATCCAACGCGCGTTCCACGTAGTCGGGTTGTTTGAGAAGCTCCTGACGCTTCTCAAAAACGAACCCCAGCGTTTGATGCGGAAACACGGCCTGCCCGTTCATCCGGATCGCCCGGTCCAGCTCGGGCTCGGCGAGATCGAAACCGTGAGAGGGGGGCTCGACATACGTGTAGGCCAGGCCCAGGGCGTAACGAGGAAGGTAGCGGTCGGGGTACTTCCGGATCTCCTCCTTATATAAGGAGACGGCGCCGAAAATTTCGCCGAGCGCCGCGTAGGCCGCTACAAGACCGCGGTGAGCCTGTGGGATATCGTAATCGAAGGCGATCAGGTCCCGAAACGTCCGGATCGCCAGCTTCGGATCGCCTCCGGAAAGCTCCGATCTTCCTTTGGCCGCGAGATTCCCCACGAGCCGTCGCCAGGCTTGGACGCGGAGCGGGTCGAATGCCCCGAACTCCAGGTCCGCTTCGCGGAACAGGCGGAACGCCTCCTCGTAATCCCCGCGCTCGGTCAAGATCCTGGCCAAAGAAAGCTTTGCCCGCGCGGCCTCGCGTTTCTCGCCGGGGAACTGGGCGATGACTGAACGATAGAACGAGACGGCGGAGGTCGCGTTCTTCCGATCCGAAGCGCGATCCCCGAGCATGTTGACCGCCAGGGCAGGAACGATCGGGACGTTTGTATAATCCGCAGCCGCTTGGCGCAGCAGAGAGTCTTGCGTTGCCGTGTCGGCGTCCTTGATCTTGAGGCTCAAAAGGTTCCAAGCTGCCGTCTCCGACCAGGGAATCTGGCGGGGATACCTCTTGACGAGATCCAACCAGACCGCGATCAGCTTCCGGGAATCCCCGAACTTGCGGTACAGCTCCGCCTTTTCCAACAGCGCTTGAGCCGCGCACGCCTCCTCGGAGGGAAAGAGCATCACGGTCTGGTCGAAGGACGCCACGGCCTTGGCTTCATCCGGGATCTTGAGCCACGTGCGCGCTTCTTGAAGCCTTGCGCGAGCCCCCGCCGGCGCCAAGTCTACGGCCCGCGAGGCGTTGGAGATCATGCGGAGACGATGCGACGCTTTCTCGATTGCGGCCCTCCGCGCTTCGCGGGACAAAGCGCCTGCAAGCGTGTCTTCCAGGTTGAGCCGGAGGGTTTCCACTTCGGCCAGCGCCTTCCAAACGGGTCTGCCGGCTTTGACGGCGCGGGCGTATGCGTCGCGAGCGCGGGCCGGGTCGCCAAGCGCCTCAAGGGTCAGACCGAGGCGGTACATGGCCTGAGCGCACAAGTCCCCGCCGGATTCCTTCCGGCATACGGTCTCATAACCGAGCGCGGCCATCCGGGGATCGGAACCCTCCAACCCCCGGGAGGCGTCGAACGTGTCCTGTGTGCGGGTGAATGGGAACGGTTCGGAGCTTGTGCTGAAGAGGTTGGACGAACCTCGCCCGCCGCTCTCTGCGGAAGCGAAGAAGATCCTTCCCGCCGCTTCGGTCGGGAAAAGATCGTATCGATCGCCGGACGTGATCCGCCGGGTCTCTCCTCCGCGGCCCGGCTCGGTTCCGAAATCGAGGGCGAAGATAGATGGATTGTCCGAAAGCGTGATCGCTCCGTCTTTGTCCGTGTCGTCCGCGTATCGCGAGAAGTAAAGGCTCCGGCCATCGGACGACCAGGAGGGATGGGCATCGTACGGTCCCTCCGTCGCGCGCCGCGCCTCTTTGCCGTTCACGTCGGAAACCCGGATTTCGCCGCCGCCTTGGGCCCCGCCGGTCGGGACGACATAGGCAAGCCGCTTCCCGTCGGGAGATACCGCCGGCATGGAACCGGGACCCGACGTGATCCGTTGCACGTTCTTGGGGTTCAGGGTTTCGAGGGCGTAAATGCGGGGACCTTCGGGATCCCCCCGTGTGAAATAGATTTTGCCGCCGTCGGGTGCCCAGGACGGATCCGTTTCTTGGTATTTCTCGTCGGTGAGGCGCACCAATTCGCCCTGGCGTTCCAGATAGTCGGAGACGCGCTTTTGAAGGCTCGGACCGTTACCGGCCGGCTGGGAAAGAAGCCCGCCGAAACGCTCCGCAAGGCGTTTCCGGATCGCCTCGGGCACGCGCCCGGCAGCCCTGAGATTCAGAATGTACAGATCCCCGCGGCTGTCGGTTCGATACGAGACGAACGCCACCTGAAGGCCGTTGGGGGAGACCGCGGGGGAGGTGTCGCGGGCGGTCTGAAACGTCAGGGGATAGTCTCCGACGTCGCCGCTTCCGGGAAGGAAGCGCAGAAATAGGTCGGGGTTTCCGTGCCGGTCGGAGACATAGACGACGGCTTTTCCGTCCGGGAAGACGGAAGGGGCGTAATCGTTCGATGTGGACGTCGTGATCCGCGAGGGACGCCGAACGTCGTCCGAGATTCTGTGAGGCCGGGCCGCCGTTCGAAGCGATCCGGGTTGGCCTGAAAGGCGGGAATCGGGCGGCATCCGGCCGCCGCAGCCGATGGACGCAAACCAAAAAACCGCGATTGCCGCGGCGGTTATTTCTTTGCGATCCAACGACCGTCCTCAGCCTGGATCTTCTCGCCCGGCTTTGCGGCGTCCCGATTCATCTGAGCGAACACTTGCTGGAGTTTCGGAAGATCCCGGGCCGTCATGTTCTCGCTGGTTTCGATCACCCGCACGAGGATGACCAGCCGGTCGCCGTTTTCCTCCTTCGCGATCGAGCTCACGAATTCGGAGTGCTTCTTGTCCCTCCCCGTTGCGGCGCACGGCGTGACGCTCAAGAGCCCTTCTTTGCCTTCCCCGACGCAACCCTCTTTCTTGAAAGCGTCTATGTCGTCGCGGTTGAACTCCCGCGACTGGGCCGCCCGGAGGGCCTTTTCCTTTCCGGGGGGAAGGTACGGAAGCGGCTTGATCCGTCCCTCTTTGTCCACGCCACGGACGGACGCCAGCATCACCATGTCCTTCGAGAGCTCATCGTAGCTTCCCAGGATCTGCCGCTCGAGCAGGGTCTTCTCGTCCACGACCTCCACGTTCACGCCCACGAGTGGGCCGTGGCAGGCCGCAAGAACCAGAAGCACAAAGACCGAGAAAAAGGTTTTCATCATTTCGCCGTGTCCTTACCGGAAGACTCCTGGAAGAACACCACTTTCCCGTCGTCGTCAAATCCGGCGAGAAGGAGATACTTTGCGGCCTTCAGGGCGGGCGCCAGACCCTCCATTGATTTGCGGACACCCCCCAGCTTCAAGAGGTTTTTAACCGACACGCCCCGGATCGGGATCGCGGCGTTGACGAACTTGACGCCCGGAAGTGCGATGTCGGCGTCCAGGATGCCGTGGGAAACCTGGAACGCGACCTGTGGGTTCTTGAGCGCCGAGGCCACGAACTTGTCATGGAGAAGCCCGCGAACGCGGACGAATGAGGGGTCCTCACCTTGCGGGTCCATGTAGGCCAGAAGACGGTCCAGGGCCTGGTCCCCGAGCCGGGTCAGGTGAAAACGCCCCTCCAACTCATCCAGGATCCCCTCTGCCGAGAGATTCCGGTCCGAACGGATTTTCAGCCCCGCCTGGGCGTCGGCGCTCACGCGTGAATCGCCTGTGAACGGCTCCCGGCTCAACTTGGCCGCGTCCAGATCCACGGCCTCGAGGGATGCGGCCAGATCAACCGTGTCTCCCATCGGAATAAGCGTGAACCTTCCCCAAACGGAGCCACCCAAGAGATCGGCCGCGAACCGGTTCACGACGAAGTTGCTTCCGTCGAAGCCGGCGTCCACACGCACATGTTCCAAAACGTAGGGAGGTGAATCGATCCGTTGGATGCGCAGGGCATTCGTATACGGGGATATCGGCTCAAGGTCTTGAAGGAAGGACTGTTTCCAGACCTGGGCGCGGTGGGGGCTCGGGCCGTGGCGGGCGGAAGGCCCCAGCCAGATGCGCTTGTCGACCGGAAGCCGGAGGGAAAGGTTCCGGACATCGAAGACTCCCTTTTTGGACGCAAAGAACCGATCCGCCGAAAAATCGGCCTTCAGGTCCGCCCGGTCCGTACGGGATTTCTCTAGACGGAGACTTCCCTTCAAGGAGCCCGAGACGGTCAAACCGGCCGACAGGCCTTTCGTGCTCCCGGGACTGACGGAAAAACCGAGAGATAAATCGTGCGTGACATTCTCCCGGAAAACCTTGACGGGCAGCTTGGCGCTTCGGAGTTGCGCGGCCAGTTGGGGAAAGGGCAGGACGCTTGAAATCCAGCCTTTTGCATACGCCGACAGGCCTAAAGGACTCACCCGAACGGAGGACTCGGCGCGGGCGTTGTGCTCGTTAACGTCGCAGGACGCTCTGGCCCGGATGTCGCGTACCTCGTATTCTGCCGGAACGAGGGCTTTGGGCAGATCTTTGGCCTCCAGGCTTGCGTTCAGCCGAAGCTCCATGGGGAACGCCAGAGACGTGATTTGGGACCGGAGTTCCTTGAATGTCCGGGCTTTGAGGCGGCCGGTCGCGTCAAGCGAGGCGTTCACCGTGGGAAGCTTCGAAGGACCCTTCGGAAGGGAAAGCAGGAACTTGGTGAGCGGGTCGATCGACGTTCTGGGCGGAATTCTGAGTTCTCCCCGCGCCTGGAACGGCTCCAACCCAAAACGCTTTATATGGAGAAGGAAGCTTCCTTCAAGAAATCCGGGAAGCCGGACGTGTGCCGACTCGATGTCCATCTCCCCCCGCGACAAATCGGCCCGGGCTTGAAAGCGCATCGTGAACGGATCGTACGTTCTGCGTAATTCCCCGGCACGGACATCGAGGTCCTTGAGAACGCCGGCGACGGAAATCGACGCCGTGGCATTCCCCGGCCAATCGGCTTCGATCGAAGCTTCGGCCGAGGCTGCCAGACTCACGTCCATTCCGTGCAGATCGCGCGCCCGAGCGGTGAGCCTGGAAGCCTCGGGTGTCCGAAATACGGCGTGCCCTCCTTGAGAGCCGGGCATTTTGGTCAGACGAATCTCGCCTTCGACGATCGGGATGGCGATCTCCATGCGTTCGCCGTGGATCGACCGCTCGAAATTCCGGATTTCCAGTTTCTGGATCTCGAAGTCGGGCAGATCGTTCCACTTCTCCTGGAGGATCTTCTGAACCTTCGGCCAGATTTGATCGATGGGGGTGTTTTGAAAATCGATCGCGGCGAAAAGGTTCGGCTTCGGCTCACTCGGGGGCATCCGTTCCAGGAATCGTTCAAAATTCCACTTCGCGCCCTTCTGAACGAGCGCGACCGACGGATGGTCGATGAGGATTCGGATTCCCCGCAGCTTCCCGCGCAGGAGAGCGGCCGGATCGTATCGGACATCGATGGACTGCACCGACACGAAGGGATCGCCGTCCGGCGATAGACGAAGAGGCCCGATGAAGAGCCGGCCCAGCGGAAACGGCGCGATTCTTCCGATCTCCACGTTCGAGCCGAGCGCGGCCGACGCGCGAGCCGATACAAGGCGGGCGATCCGTTCCGATGGAAAGAAGAAATAGAACGCCGTCGCGGCCACGGCGAAAAGGAGGGCGGCCGAAGCCGCGATCCACGCCAGCCAATGGAGGAGCTTTGAAAGCTTCGGGCGCAAGTCGGGACTTTTCTATTACATACCGGCCGCCGAGTCACCTTAGAGATCCCGGGGTCCGGTTTCCGGAGTCCGTATACCGCTACGGAATCAGTAAGCATTTAAGAGTTAATCCTTAATTGTGCATTCTCAGGACGTTGTTCATGTGGAGTTGCAGCCTTGAGATGGGTGGCACGTTTCCGAGGCTACCATGGGGTCGTTGGTGGTTGTAGATCTGTAACCAGAGTTTGAGG
>JAZDIZ010000016.1:0-10018 GCA_043804515.1 Pseudomonadota bacterium
ACCCATTTTCTGAGCCGCCATAGGCGCGGTTGAAAATCGGTCACTAGACCGAATTCCGAAGCGTCCGCACCTTTTCCCATTACTTCATTTAAGGACCCTGAGATCTGCCTAGGACGAAAATTGATGCTCAAGCGCCTCGGATGCTAGCCCTCAGTGCGCCCGCGCTAATTGGTGTGGTGTCCCCCGATTCCCTCGATTCCCTTCAAACGGGACCTCTCCCGCCCTCAACTCAAGCTACCTTGATCACTTCGCTTCCGAGCCAACAAAGCCTCGCATATCTTCCCTTATCCGCGGAGCGCTCGATCAAGCCGGAACGCTCAAAATCTCTGATCACCGAGATAAGGCCTGCAGGCGCAACGTGAAGTTCTCGTGACAATTGGCGTAAGGAGGCCTCACCGATCTCCGGAAATCGAGCAAGGAGATCACTGCGCAGGGTAGCTCCATAGAGAGCGCGGTATCGAAGGATGATTGATCGACCGTAAACAGTTACGGGAGGAAGGAGGGTCTTCTCTCGGATCACCGGGTGATTCCGAACGATAAAGCCGTGTCGCAAAAAATGGGGCTCGGGTTCCAGAACTGCCCATTTCTTTTGGGCTTCATAGGCATTTCGATAAAGGGACTCCGCGTCTCCCCGAAAGGGTCGTCCGATCATTCTTCCTAATTTCGGGTCGCTCGGCTTGGCCAGGTCCAGGAGGGCCGAGAACACTCTGCGCGCTCTCTTGGAGCGGAATTTCAGCTTCTTGCTGATGAGAAGGTGACCGTAGCCCTTCAGCCAGGTCGCCATGGCACCCAAGACGCGCCCTTCGGTCTCATAGCGCTCCAGGCTCTCCGCAATCAGCACTTCGGGATCTTCAAAGGGATTCCTCCGGCCTGACACATGGATCCCCAGGGAGCCCCAGCGTTCCAGAAGGCTAGTCACGCCGAAGGTCCTTCTCGAGTTCCTTTACAAACTCATCCACGATCCTCTTCCAGCCGGGGTTGGCGGGGTACTTGTGAGCCCAGGCTCGTGCTATTTCTAGCTCCTTCTTGGACGGCTTTATGGCCAAAAGGTCTTCCCGATCGTCAAATCGTTCGATGGCCGCAACCAACTTGAGACCTAAGAGGTCTCGTCGGCCCAGAACCCACACCTTTAGGAAATGACCCTTTGAGAACAGGGCTGCCCGCTCTTTCCAACCCTTCGCCAGGAGCTTCTCAAGATGCGCCGGTCTTGTATTGATCCAGTCGAGCGGGATCCCGTTCCTTTTTGCGATTGCCTGAATGGCCTCCAAAGCCTCTTCAGGAAAAGCCTGTGGCGAGATGACGTCCACATCGTCGGTTCCCCGTTCGATGAACCCGTGAGCCACCAAACCGGCCCCGCCCACAACAAAGATTTCTAAGGGGTGCTCAAGCCTGGCATCCAGTTCCTTCACGAGACCCAAGAATGTCTCTTTTGAATCAATTACTCGTTTCATTGTTCATATTATATGTACATTATGCGTCCGGATGCAAGAAGACCGAGAGATGCCTCTGTAGCGGAGAAAAGCTTTCGAACCCCCTGTCTATATTCGAGATGGCGGTTCTTGAGGCACTTTCTGCGGAACATTTGCGGAACAGGCCGACCGAAACGGAACGAACTCCAACGAAATTCCCCGAACTCGTTTGATGGTCAACCGTTTGAGTTGATTGATTTCCCGTGTGAAGCCGGGGTGTTACGGAAGGGTCTTTTGTTTCCCTCTCTCTCCGCCAGCCCATTCCTTGGGCTGGCGGAGCTATCAATAAATACAAGGCCGAGCTGCCGAGGCCGAGTCTCCCTAGAGAGGGATTCGACAACCGGAAGCCGCGTTCGGCTCTTCGCAGGAGATCCGAACCCCGTCCTCGGGTGGCGGCTGAGGTCGGGCCGGAGGCGAATTTCACGGTGTGAAATTCGACCGGAGGGAATCCCGAGGATGATTTAATTTCAACGCGAGCTGGTGCAGCGGCTGCTCTTTGAAGAGGGATTCGACCGCCGGAGGCTGCCGGGCACCCGGATCAGGGTGGCAGCCGAGGCGGGGCCCGTAGGCAAAATTCGCAGGGCGAATTTTGACCGAAGGAGAATCCCGAACATGATCCACCGTCGTGGCGAGCCGGCGAGCATTTGCTCCCTATAGAGGGATGCGGCGACTTCGTCGCCAGCGTTGTAAGGAGCGCCCCTCGCACCCGGGTGCGCCGGGCCGCTCTTTCATCAGGATGATGGATAGGAAATTGGTACGTGTCCCCAATTCTCCCAGTTCTCCGTCGAAGATCGCTTCTGGAAGCGTCTGACAACAAGTCTCTGGCGCAGCGATCTACCAGGCTACCAAGAACGGAGATTGGGCAAACTACTGCGCCCTGCCGACCCCCCAACCTGATGAATTCATTCGTGCTTCTTTGGCCGCGGTACGGTCAGGTACCTCGATCAGCGACGTTCCTACCCTATCCCCCGGCTTCCGCTAGAATCTCCTGGATCTGGGCTCTGTTGCACGGCTCGAAATTGTCACCGGAATTCCAGAGCGGATATTCTTCCGGCAGGGGCGTGTACATGGCGGTCGCAATGTGGCGCATCCGAGCTGTCGCGTCGTCCCATCGGTGAGCTTGGGCAATGACCGCCAAATCATCGGACCGGGTTCTGATTCTTTCGATCCAACGATCCAGGTGCCCCGTTGCCGCCAGAAAATCCCGCTTCTTGGAATTGCACTTCCTGTCCGCGACCACCAAATTCGCGAGGCCGTCGTCGGGGTACCGGGCCCAGGGTATGAAATGATCCACCGCCGTATCCGATCGGGCGATCGTTTCCCGGCAGTAGAAGCACCTCCCCTCCTGAAGTTCCCGGAGGTCCGGAAGCAGGGCGGACGTGGGCACGCGGCTCTTTCCGAACAGAAATTCCTCCAGATTTTGGACCTCCCGAAGATTCTCATTCCAACCGACGATTGCCGAGGTCCACTGACGATGGATGAGGGGACGCAACAAGGGGCCCAGAGAAGGCAGATATGTCCGTGCGGGCTTCGTGAATTGAAGAACTCTCGAAATCTTTCCCCGCTGAAGATCGGCTTTCGTTGCTCCCTCCAGCCACCCGTACGTATAGAGAAACCTGTATTCGGATTTCCCAACCCGCTGCAGACGCGGAATCGGCATTTCGATGAGCTTCCACTCCACAAACTCCTGAAGCCGAGCATATGCGTTTTCATTGATCGCTTCCGCAGCCCAATAGGGAAGGTAGGCGTCCGGGGCCCAGCGCGTACGGAATGCGGTCACCTTTCTGAGAATCTCCGCCTGCCCTTTTGAGTTCTGCCTCAGAACGCTCCTGCCTTCGAATGGCAAGGCCTGGGGCCAATAGAGCGCCAAGACTTTTCGTGCAATCGCGGCCGTCGAAATGGTCTCCGGAGCCTCACCGGACGACCGGCATTGCTCGATCATGACGTCTATGATGGCAAGAAGCAGGGAGTACTTATACGTGGCAGTGCGACGCCCCTCTTGCAGCACTTGAAGCACCTGCTCGAGGAAGGCCTGAAGCCCCCGTTCGCGCTCCACAGAGTTCACCAATATCGCGCCTTCTCGGGCAGAATCCATCTCACGCCGCCCCGGGGGTCTTCCTTGTCACCTTTGAATCGGGGGATGAGATGCACATGGGCGTGGGCTACTGTTTGCCCGGCAGCCTTCCCGACGTTAATGCCGACATTATAGGCCGCCGGCCGATGTTCTTTCTCCACTTCTATGCGCACGAGCGGCAGAAGCGCCCAGATGGCCGCCTGTTCCTCCTTGGACAATGCGAAAAAATCCGCCTCATGCCGATGCGGGATGATTAACGCGTGCCCGGGACTAATGGGATACGAGTCCCAGAGAGCCGCGGCCAGATCGTTGCCGACAAAGAAGCCGTTCGACGCGAGGCGATCACAGAAAGCGCATGAGGAGGGTGTCACCACTCAGCTTGATCTACCCCAAACGGGCTCCAATCGGAATTGAATTGGGGGGCGGGACCGTCCGGTAACCGGACGCCCCGCCCCCCTTGTCAGCACTTCAACTGCTCAGCGACAGTGTTGCGATGATTTCGTCGCCGGCATCCAGAACGAAGTCGTTGTCCGTGTCAAAGACGAGCGTCACCTCCTCGGGCGACCTCGTATAAACGAAATACAACGACGCGAGGATCCCCGACCGGCCCACAGTGTAGCTAAGCCGCTGCCACATTCCGTCCGAGGACGGCGGAACGATCATCGTGATGCTGTTGCCGTCGGTATCCGTGTCGGAGACGCCATCCGTATAGAGCATGGTGAAGCCACCGGTCACCAGGGCGCTTCCGTCACTGAATTTCACCAATTGCCCGCCGATGAAGTAGCAATCCTGTCCGGCAAACGCGGTGCAGAGGTCCTCCGGATACAGTGCGATCAGGACGTTCGCCGTGATCGACACGCCGGCTTCACCTCTCAGGATCGTAACGGAATGCGTGGCCGAGGAGTTTCCGTCCGCCACGTTCAGATCGTAGTTCCCTTCCGTCAGCGTCGTTGGAAGGTTTGCCGTGATCTTGGTCGACGAGTCGAGCGAGTACGGCAGGGCGAAGTTCGACCCCGACGATTTGAGTGACACGTCCATCCCCGACGTGAAATTCTTTCCTACAACGATCAGGCTATCGCGGAACGTGCCGGTTCCCGACCCGTTTCCGAGAACCGAGTCAATTTGGATTGCGGTGGTCGATGCCCCTTGCTGCGTGGACGTCGAGCCTCCCCCGCCGCAACCTGCGACTGCCAAAAGTGCACACGCTAAAATACATCCACATATCGTTTTCTTTCCGGTCTGTTTCATACGCTGCCTCCCGTGCGCGCATGTTGGTTAAAGGATCCGTTGTTGAGACGGACTCTTCCCCTCATGTTTCGGGTCATGCCTACCCGCAGCGAGTGACAGATAAGGTCAATGGCCTTGGGATTTTATTCGTGCCCGGAAAGGCCCTTCAGTTGTACTGGCCGGCCGCGTCCGAGAGGCGACGGGCGACGGCCTCACGAAGCTCCCTGGGCGCGAGAACCTTGGCCTCCGCGCCAAAGGAGAGGACCCAGCGTTCCACACCCACCAGGCCGCTGGTCTGCATCTTCAGAAGAACGGCTCCGTCCTTCTGCGCCTCCAGTTTCTGCGTCCTGTGGAAGGTTCGCTCCCGAATCAATGGCGCAATCGCCTTCGAGAAGAGAATGGCCACGTTCTTAGCGTGTCTCTGTGCCAAGCTTTTAGGCGTTTCGGTTTTGGCGTCTTCCATCTCTTCCCAGAACGCCGTCTGGACGGGCGGAGCCCCCTCTTCGGTGCCGTCGGGCACCAGCACAGCGTCCGAGTGAACGCCGAACGCGTTATCCACATAGTCCTGAACCGAAAAACCTTCCGCCATTGTGAACGGCCGGTCGGTCACTTCGATCTCCTGGATCCGCTGCAGGGCGAATGTCCGGATGTCCTTGCGAAGGTGGCAGTAGCCTATGAGATAGATCCCGCCGTCGTGGAATCGAAGAGAATACGGGTCGATCTTTCTCCGGGTTTTCTTGTTCCTGTAGAGGGCGAAGTAAACGCACTTGACCGTCTTTTTCTGGAGGATCGCCTGGTTGAGCGTCTGGACGACGTCCGCAAGAGGCCCGTAATCCACAACAGGCACCGGGGCGTCGGCTACGAGGTTTCGGACCTCGCTTAGAAACGCGGCGCTCTTGGGTGGGAGGACCGCTTCGATTTTCCGGTAGAGTTCTTCAATAGCCTCGAAGAACGGCGTGCCGGCATAGGCCTTCATCGCGCTGTAGGCGATGTGGAGGGCCATGAGTTCCGAAGGAAGAAATGGAATCTGCACGGCTTGATCTTTGGTCCGAAGAACCGACCAACGGGCGGCTTCGCCGTTCTCGGCGACGCTATCCACGAGCGGAAAGCCGGCGTACTGCAGATCCAGAACGTCGCGCCGAATCGTCCGGGAGTGGGCCTTCTCGTTCTCAGCGAGTGTCGCGATCGTAATTCCATTCGCCCCCGCCGCCTCGATTCGCCGCAGGATCCGCCACTGTCTGGATATCTGTTCACCCCTGGCCATCAGTCGTCCTCTCCCCTTTCTTCCTTTTCCTTCCGTTTGCTGGCCGTGATCCTCACGGACTCTTCGGATTTTAAAAATTCGGTCAACTTCGCCTGCAGGTCGCCGGACGAAAGAGCCCGTTCCAGGGCCCGGAAATCAACAGCCGAGAATTGCCCCAGCAGCCCCAGGTCATGGAGTCGTTGTCTGATCAACTCCCGCGCTTGCGCGTCTTCGCTTGATGGAAGTTTGAGTTTGTTCTCTATTGCTATCTTTAGGGCGTGCGTGGTCCCTACGATTCGCTCGAAATTGCCCGCTTTCGCGAAGTCGACGATCGGGGTGCGAAGCTCGTCCTTTTCGCGTTTTGCCTCCTGCTCCCGAGTCTGGGCTGCCACGTATCGATCCACCAGTTTCACACCGTCGTCACAGGAGACGTCAGCGCCCGTCTTTTCGAGCTCCGCAATTTGTACCTCGTGTTTCTTCGCGGGGCAGAGATCGTAGTAGGCGCAATAGTTGCAGAGAAACGACTCTCTGGTTTCGAAGGTCTTAGTCGCCTCGATCTCGTCAATAAGCCCAACCGTTTCTTTCTTAACCGTGTCAAGAGCCTCGCTTGATCGCGTCGAAACGATCGTCTGATTGAATACAACATAGTGCCAAACCAGGCGCATGCGATCGACGATTTGTGGGAACGTTTGACGGACGCCGATTTCGTAGAAGGCGAGCTGACGATCCTGGTCCACATCGTCCTGAGATGGAAGGCTGTTGCTTGTCTTGTAATCATGGATTTCCACGGTTCCGTCCGGTGTTTTTGCCAGGCGGTCGATGAATCCGGTCAGCAGGTATTCCCCGGCACCATCGAGAGTGATTGAGATCCTTCGTTCAATCCCCAGCGTTTGGTCCTGGTTGAACGGATAAAACGAACGGTAATAGTCGCTGACGGCTTTCAGGCCACGATTTTTAAAATCCTCGGCTCCATATTCCGGCTTTACGATCTTGATCTCCGGGGTCCATTCCGCATCCCAGCTTTTGGAAAAGAGGCTCAGAAGCTCGTCCTTGCCCGGAATCCCGCACATTTGGACATCGCCGTAGAGCTTCTCCATCACGGCGTGGAAACGTGTTCCCAGGAAATTCTCGACCGTAGTCAACCTTCTCTTCGGTCCCGTAATGTACTGAAACTCATATTGTTTCGGACAATTCTTAAAAACGCCCAGGCGGCTGTGGGAATAGACCGGCCGACGAGGGCGCGAGGTCTGTGGAGTCGTTTCGTTGATCAATGGAACATCCTCTGTCTCGGAATCCACGTACACCACACCGCAGGAAAGGTTTAGGAGAAAACAAGGGGATATCGGGGGGGACACCACACCCATTCCCTTACCCGCCATGGACAAGGATGAAAACCGCTCACCTGACCGGATTCCGGCATTTCCGCACCCTTACCAATCGTCTCGTTGAAGGACCTTGAAGTCTGAAAAGGCCGAAGGTGGATGCTCAAGCGCCCCGGACACAAGCGATCAGTGCGCCCGCGCTAATTGGTATGGTGTCCCCCAATTCCGCCTCGCTCCCCCGCTCTGGTAGTAGTCGAGGGAATGAGTAAAGTGTCCCCCGATTTCCCCCCGATTTCCCACAAAATATCTACGTTGTCCCCCGATTTCCCGATTTCTACAGCCGTCCACCATGTTTTGCGGGATATCGCCTCCACCATGAAAAGTTTGCGGGGCAGCGAGACAGGACAGATTGCCAATATCAGGCAATATCAACGCATTAGCTGACCAGGGGCTGCGGCACGGCCCTTGCTTAATCTACAGATTGCAACGTTGGACCTACAGAAAAGGAGCTGAAAAGCCATGAAACGCTACCTAAAAGTCCTCTTACTGGCCGCCTTAACCGTCGTCTTCAGCGCGTGCGGTACGTCGGTCTTGGACATGGGCGGAAACCCACAACACGATGCCTCTCTGACGAATACGGAACCCGATACTTTGGCGGCGCTCGCACTCAAACCGACGAGACCTCCCAAACTGAACTGCAATCCCGACAAAATCCTGGAAGTCCCGATGGAGATTGCCGTCACGAAAGTCAGCTCCATGAAAATTCACGTGGACGCCTCCGGCGGATCGGACAAGAACGGCGTTGTGCCTAATTATTACAAACTCGTGGACGCTTCCGGAATCGTGCGTTACGCCCCCAGCGGCCTGTTGGACATCTTTCGGTCCGTGAACGCCCATTTCAACTTCCAAGGCTTGAGACCGGGAGCGACATACACGCTTTCCCTGGCCACCGCCGACAACTGCGCCAACTTGAAGTGGGGGACTCCTCAGACTTTCACGATGCCGGCTTTAACGCGTGAGGCGAATCCTCCCACATTTCCGGATCCCCTAGTGGTGAGGGCTTCGACTTTCATCGGCTATGAGATCGACGTTGTAGCGCGACCCGACGACGACACGGCCGTGGCGCGATTCCAGGTCTCTAAAAACGGGGCTGTTATTTGCGACCGGACCACGATCGATCTGGCCAGCGGGAGTTTCGGGCTTTGGTCTTGGGCCGACGCCGACAACACGCCGCCATATTTCCTCCTCGGTTGGTCCTGCACAGTACCCGCGTTCGGCACGTATACCGTATCCATCTTCGACCCCTTCGGAAACGTAACGACGAAGAACACGATCTAGTCCGAAACCCTTCCGCGCCAACCACGGCCGGAAGTGGGCAGCGTGTACGCGAAAATAGCACAACCAAACAGGGTAGGTGTCCCCCGATTTCAGCTGATATACGCGCGGATCCATTCCCCGATCAGTCTTGCCACGAGAATCACGACAGCCGCCAGGCCCACGTGCTTGGACACTTCCGGGAAAATGGGGACCCGCCTCTCCCGGGCCAACATAACTGTGAGGCCGCTCAACAGGAGAGCGCCCCACGCGACGCTGATATAGACGAGCGTCGGCATGGGGAGGAGCGCGACGAGCATCACGAACGTAAGTGACGTGAGCAGCCTCGAGAAAAAGTTCGTGACCGTGGTGAAGAAAGCGTAGTGCACCTCTCGCTGCTCCGATTCCTGATAAATGTGCATGCTCAATGAATCCGTCAGGTTGTCGGCGATCGCGACGACCAACAGACTCCCGATGATAGCGCCCCGGGTGCTCTTGGCCGCCTCAAGGCCGATGATGAGCGCCATGTTTGTGACAATCCCAGCGGTGCCGCCGAAACTGAAGTTGGACAATTTCTTCAAAGGGACGAGCATCCTTGACTCCTTTTTCCCTGCTCAGCCGAAACAGGGGGACAGCTTATCCATTTCCCCTCCCTCTCGATAGTTCGCCTCCGCCGATCTCCGTCCCCTTTTTCTCGCCAATTGACACCGATGACGCTGCGTGTTAACGGGTTTGACTAACGACCAAGAGAGGAACGCCGATGAAGACTTTATCTTTTATTTTCAGCATCTTAGGTCTGTTGGATTTTTCCACAAGCGAGGCCGCCGAGCTCGCGTATTCCTGCGAAGCAACGGCCAATGTGGTTCACCGCGTGGTCACGGCGCCGGGTTCAAAGCCCGTGGCTCAAACGCCGGTTGTCTGCCGTGCCGAGGAATTCGTGGTTAAGGGACATCAGGGCTTTGGCCAGGGAAAGGCGGTCCCGATTCCCTGCGAAAATATCATGCCCGAATCGCCGGGTCTTACGAATCTCACGATTTCGATTTCCGAGGACCCGGGTAACGACCGCAATTATATGCTCGGCCTCGACACCTGGGACCAAAACGAAACCGGGAGACTGACGCGAATTCTCCATCACTCGATCATGACCGGGGTCGGCAAGGCGCCCAATTTATTCACGCTCCGAAACGAGAATGAGGCGAAAGACGGCACGCTGAACGAGATGGTTGAAGTGACCTGCAAACGCCGATAACGGCCTGCGCCCCAAGGTCCAAGAAAACAGGAACGGAAAGCGGCGACGCGAACCGCCGGCTCGCCGGAAAGATAGGGACCCAAGCGATTCCCCAAATGTTGGGCATCCGACAAAGAAGCG